>JAJDBS010000082.1 GCA_029261235.1 Nitrospirales bacterium | reverse complement strand
GGTGACTGTGACCGTGACCGTGCCAACCGTGGAGGTATCGCCCTCGGTATCCAAGACGGTATAGACGAAGCTGTCGGGGCCCGCATAGCCCGCATCCGGCGTGTACGTGATCGTGCCGGTCGTCGCATTCACACTCGTGGTGCCATTAGCCGGATCGGAGGCCACCACCGTGGTCACATCAATGATCTGTCCATTGGGATCATCATTATTCAACACATCCACATCCACCGCCGCGGTATCCTGCGGCGTGGCAATGACATCAACCACCGCGATCGGGGCCGCAGTGGGGTCAGTGACGGTAACCGTGACGGTGCCGACCGTGGAGATATCACCTTCGGTGTCTTGGACGGTATAGGTAAAGCTGTCGGGGCCCGCATAGCCCGCATCCGGCGTTTACGTGATCGTGCCGGTCGTCGCATTCACCGTCGTTGTGCCGTTAGGCGGATCGGTGGCCACGACCGTCGTGACGTTAAGGGTCTGCCCATTAGGATCATCATTGCTCAACACATCCACATCCACCGCCGCGGTATCCTGCGACGTCACAATGACATCGGCCACCGTAAGCGGGGCCGCCCCGGGGTTGGTGACGGTGACCGTCACCGTGGCGGCATTGGACGTATCGCCCTCGGTGTCGTCGACGATATACGTGAAGCTATCCGGGCCAATATAGCCCGCATCGGGGGTATAGGTGATCGTGCCCGTGCTCGCATTCACACTCGTCGTCCCGTTAGGCGGATCGGTGGCCACGACGGTCGTCGCATCAATGGTTTGGCTATTGGGATCATCATTGCTCAACACATCGACATCCGTTGCCGGCGTATCCACCGGCGTGCTGATCACATCCGCCACCGTGAGCGGGGCGAGACCCACCTTTTGTTCTGGACTACCTAAGGAAACCTGCAGGTCGTGATAGGCCCCTTGGATGATGGGTTGCGCTGATGCAAAGATCGTTTCATCCATCAGGCCAATCGTGAAATGGGCGGGCACTTGGCTCAGACGGGGAATCGCGGTGCCTAAGTCCCGACCGAACGCCATGAGTGTCATCGCCCCACCTTCAAGACGGAACGAGTCGACGACGGCATCTTCTTCGTGATGGGCAATGAACAACGATCGTCCCAGCGTCGGATCCCCGAGATACACCCATTCTTCTCCCGTCAGGTCGCCTTCCCATGTCTCCGACGTCAACGTCGACGTGCCGTCTGAGCGAACCACAAAGTCCGTGGCTGGTTCGAGCGTGCCACCCGGCGTGCCTTCGTACAAGAACCAATAGTCATGATTGGTGGTGAGCAGGGTCAACTTCGCGTGCGTTGGATAGAACTCCCACTGCCCTTCCCACAACATGTCATTGGTAATGGAGTGAATCGTCGCCTTAATCGGCCCCTGAGTGACAAGAGTACTCGTGGCCGTGGTATCCCCAGGATGGAACTGGCTCTCCGGGAACACCAGATTGGGAACCCCGCGGAAATTCCCGGCCTCGCCCCCCGTGGGATGATAATCGATCCAATCATTCCCCGCCGTATCCAACAGACTTGAAAGCCCTGCACCCTGCTTATGGAACAAGTAGGTGGCGGTGGGCGTGGCAATTTGATAACTCAGTTGCCCCTCATCCAGGACACCATCAGTGACGGTAATTTGCGACGCAACGGTTGGAGGTGGAGGCAACGAGGTGCCAATGACATCAAAGAACAGCTGGTAGAACCGATCCCCCGTCGTGGGGCCCTCCAGAATCAACACGACCGTTCCGGCGGCATTCGTGGTGGGGTTAAACCCCGGGGCTGGATCAAATTGATACGGTACTGCCACATCAAGCACGTCGCCTTGGGCATTGACCTCAATCACGCGGAGAGAGTTGGTATCCCAGTCGCCGCTTTCCCCAAGGATCGCAAAGAAGGCAGAAAAATTCACCAGGATCTCGGCCGGATGATTGCTCCGAGTAATCCCGTTGGCGCTAATGGTGAGCGGCAGCCGGTACTCCCAGCTCTCGTTCCACCAGCTCGTCTGCGTGGGATCCACTTGCACATTCAAGGAGGTGTTCCCCGTCCCCCCGACATTATCGGTGACCGTGAGTTGAACGGGATAGGTCCCGATCGCTGTGTACTCATGAGACGGGGCCACGCCGGTGCCCGTCGTGCCATCCCCAAAGTCCCAGGCATAGGTGACAATCGTCCCATCGAGATCATTTGAGGCGTTCGCGTCCAGCAGCACCACGACGGGGACGCCGCCTGTACTAGGTGTAGCCGTGAAACTGGCGAGCGGCGCCTGGTTGGGCGGCGGGTTCACCGTAATCGTTACCGTATCGGTGGCTTGAAACTCCGTATCATCGGCGGTGAGCAGCAAAACGTAGTCCCCCGCAATTGGGGTGAACGTAGCCGTGCTACCCAGGACGGTCTCATCGCTAAAGGTGACGCCGCCGCTCGGAGGACTACTCTGCAGCGTCCAGACCGTCGTTGCGGCAACCGGTTGCCCATCCTCGGCAAGCACCCCGGCGAGCGTCACAATATCCGCGGGTAAGGTAATCGCTTGAGGCGGCCCCGCGTCCACAATCGGAATACCATTGGGGCCCGCCGTGAAGTTCTGGGCGACCTCGGCCGCACTCAACGCGGCCTCATAGATGGCCACCAAATGATAGTCCCCCAACCACTCTCGGAGGCCAGTCGCGGAATTCACTTCATTCGCTAACACCAAGGACATCGAGGCATC
>JAJDBS010000081.1 GCA_029261235.1 Nitrospirales bacterium | reverse complement strand
TATGTTTGTCATGCTGAATAAACCAGTCGGCTATCTCTCAACGTTACATGATCCAGAAGGCCGTCCAACGATCAAACAACTGATGACCAAACCATCGTTGCGATTATTTCCCGTCGGACGTCTTGATTTCGATAGTGAAGGGTTATTACTCCTGACGAATAACGGGGATATCGCCCAAGCATGCCTCCATCCGACACAGCACGTTCAAAAAACCTATCTCGTGAAAGTGAGAGGCGTGTTGGAAGAAGTGCACCTCCAACACCTTCGCCGTGGCGTCTCGCTAGAAGATGGCCACACGGCCCCAGCTAAAGTGAAAAAGGCAGGAAAACTTCAAGCCAATTCCTGGATTGAAATCACGATTCATGAGGGACGAAAACATCAAGTCAAACGTATGTTTGAATACATCGGGCATCCAGTTATTCGGTTGAAACGTATTCAGTTTGGTCCGTTGAATCTTGGAAAACTGCTTCCTGGGAAAACACGATATCTCACAAATGATGAAGCCAATGACCTTCGACATCTCGTAGATATTTCAGACTCTCCGACAAAGCACGAGGGTCAGGTTACGAATGAAACCACAACAAGCTCAAGCCTCCCGTCATCGAATACGCCATCTGGTTGGGCAGCTAACACAAAGAAAAAACCAAAACTAAGACCAAAGGCAAGACCAAATCCAAGACTCGCCTCTTCGAGCAGTCCCTCTCGCGTGACCACCACCACAATCAAGCGAACAGGTTCTAACCCAAGAGTGCCCTCATCTGCCGGACCCACTCGCTCAAAACCTTCTATAGGCAAACTGCCCGGATCCAAGCCAAGACTGGCTGCTTCTGGTGGCCCTTCGCGTGCTCCATCCCACATAAACAAACGAACGGGTACTAACCCAAAAGTGCCCTCTGCTGCCGGACCCACTCGTTCAAAACCTTCTATAGGCAAACTGCCTGGATCCAAGCCAAGACTGGCTACTTCTGGTGGCCCTTCGCGTGCTCCATCTCACATGAGCAAACGATCTGGACCAAATCCAAGACTTGCCACCTCGAGCAGTCCCTCTCGCGTGACCACCACCACCAAAAGCAAGCGAACGGGTTCTAACCCAAGAGTGCCCTCATCTGCCGGACCCACTCGTTCAAAACCTGCTATAGGCAAACTGCCTGGATCCAAGCCAAGACTGGCTGCTTCTGGTGGCCCTTCGCGTGCTCCATCTCACACGAGCAAACGATCTGGACCAAATTCAAGAACAAGCTCATCTGGTGGGCCTTCCCGCTCAGCATCCAACAAGAGTAAATACACAGGGAAGAGCCAGAGCCCAAGACAAATCTTCCCGAGCCAACCTCGTCCTAAGATTAAACAACGGAAACGGACATAGCTTCATCGTATTCGATGAAGTATTGTTGAGTCGCATGAGTACGAATTTCATTATATTTACTTGCAAGAACTGGAAAGAGGTTTCTTCGTGATACGATCTCATCATTGCGGCGAATTATCTCTCACCCACGTCGGCCAAACGGTAACCTTAGCCGGCTGGGTGGCGAGCCGACGAGACCATGGTGGGGTCATCTTTATTGATATTCGCGATCGTTATGGATTGACCCAAATCGTCTTTGACTCAGAGGAAAACGCCCCGCTTCATGCCATTGCAGATCGTGTACGAAATGAATATGTCATAGCCATAACCGGAAAAGTATCCGAGCGCCCTGAAGAATCACATAATCCGCAGCTGCCTACAGGAAGCATTGAGATTCGAGCCAATAACCTTGATGTGCTCAATGAATCAATTCCCCTCCCTTTTACAGCAGAAGACGATGTGCAGACATCTGAATCACTGCGACTGGAATACCGGCACCTCGATCTTCGTCGACCTAAAATGCAACAGCTCCTTCAACTGCGTAGCCAGGTCTCGCACCTCACACGCAATTTCCTTCATGAGCAGCTATTTCTTGAAATTGAAACACCCATTTTGACAAAAAGCACACCAGAAGGTGCACGCGATTACTTGGTCCCGAGTCGAGTAAGTCCGGGGGAGTTCTTTGCTCTTCCCCAATCGCCTCAACTCTTCAAGCAAATTCTGATGATCGGCGGCATGGATCGCTACTTTCAAATTGCCCGGTGTTTTCGTGATGAAGATCTACGTCTGGATCGACAACCAGAGTTCACACAAATTGATCTTGAAATGTCATTTGTGGATCGTGAAGACATCATCCAACTGATCGAAACCCTTATCAGATTAATTTTCAAGGAAACCAAGCAAATCGAATTTCCAAACCCTCTACCGCGCCTCACCTATGAAGAGGCCATGGGTCGCTATGGGACCGACAAACCAGATCTTCGTTTTGACCTCCCTTTGCAGGACCTGTCGGAATTTGCAAAGTCCTGTGATTTCCAGGTCTTTCGTCGTGCCATTGAAAGCGGCGGCATGGTGAAAAGTCTGATTGTTCCCAATGGCGCAACATTCACCAGGAACCGAATCGATAACTTGATCGACACGGCCAAAGAATTTGGAGCCAAAGGATTGGCCTGGGTCAAAATCAGTGAGGATGGGAAGCTTGATTCATCAATTGCAAAGTTCTTAAATACGGAAGCGTTACGAGCAGCCCTACCTTCAGCCAACCCTGGTGACTTACTGCTTTTTGTCGCTGATCAGCCCAGTGTTGTGCATCAGGTTCTTGGACGGCTGCGCTTGCTCCTTGGCGAAGAGTTAGAACTCATCGATCGAACTCGGTGGGAAGCCTTGTGGGTCGTTGATTTTCCAATGTTTGAATATGACGACACAAGTCAACGACATGTCGCCCTACATCACCCGTTTACAGCACCTCATACTGAAGACATTCCACTTTTAGACAGTGAACCGTTACAGGCCAAAACCTTGGCCTACGATCTGGTCCTCAATGGATTTGAGCTCGGTGGCGGAAGCATCCGGATACATTCACCTCGCATGCAGGAAAAAGTGTTTGATTTACTCAAGATTTCTAAAGAAGAATCCAGGGAAAAGTTTGGCTTTCTGCTCAATGCATTAGAATCTGGTGCGCCCCCACATGGAGGCATTGCATTAGGATTAGATCGTTTGATTATGCTCTTAGGTCAGACTGAATCAATTCGCGATACCATTCCCTTCCCCAAAACACAAAAAGCGCAATGTCTCATGACACATGCGCCTTCTTCTGTCTCCCCAGAACAACTACAGGAACTCTCTATTCGTACCACCACAAAAAAGCCCGCAGCAAACACCTAGACGATTATGACATCAAGGACAATCGAATGCAGTCCCGTGGCTCCCGCAGGTTGAGGGCGCGTCATTTCTGATGTCTGCACCTTACCTTTAGCATCAATGGCTCGTACTGACACCATATGTTTTCCAGCTCGAGGAACAGCCCAATCATAATTCCAAATCACCCACGTATAGGGAGAAAGCGGAGTGTCCAATTCCGCGCTCACCCAGGTCTTTTCTTGATCAAAACTTAATTGCACATCTATGATTGTTTCTGGTCCACCGTAGGCGATGCCCCGCAGCCGTTGCGACAATCCTACTATCGATTGATAATGCCCTGGGCTATCTATACGAGAAAAGATATGAATGGTGCCATCATCCGTCCAACCCTTTTTTTGCCAGTGCCCTTGATAGTCCCCATTGTAGACTTCAATTTCAGTAATCCATTTGACATTCTTAATGCCATAGAGACCTGGGACAATCAAACGCACCGGAAAACCATGATCTTTTGGCAACTTCTCCCCGTTCATCAAATACGCCAACATCACGTCGTCTTCCATGGCTCGTGAAAATGGGATGCTGTCGTGATATCCATCCGCTGCGCGAAAAATCACATCTCGGGATGTTTCCTCATCGGCCCCCAGGTCGGTTAACAGTTTTTTGAGAGATATACCCCGCCACATCGCAGTGCCTAAACTACTGCCACCGGGAAGCGTATCAATACACATCAAGGTCACGGCCTGATCAAAGGATTCTCGGTTCAAAAGATCGCGCCATTTCATCACAGCGCGGTTTTGTACCTCACCTTTGATGACCATCTGCCACTGTTCGACATCTAAGTCTCGCGTAAATTCATACGACCCTTCATTAATATTGACTCGGTAAAACTTGTCATTTGGGGTAAAGTACACCGTGTCGCGCGGTGGCACCGCAAACATCGACCCTAAATCACAACCAGGAAGGACCAAACTCGCGGTGACAAGTCCTCCGAGAGAAAGAAGTCCACGGCGTGAAATTGACAATGAAAAGGGTGATGATGGGTCAAAAGGCATAGGTGATAAGGCTATTATCCAATGTTCTTGTCCCCGACACAAGGTTCAATCTGATCTCAATCGATCAGCCTGCAGGAAAACTGCCCAAGACCGCATTTCTCTTGAAATTATTCCGAAATTATCCTAGGCTTTTCAAGCAAAGAGAAGAAAAAGGAGTTTCCCTACAGATCATGTATAACCAAAGGATCTTGTATGAAGCATGGAAGGCTTGACCCCTGTTGAAGACTCTCACACTCGCATTCATTGGAGCTCTATTTTTTCCGACATTGAGCTCAGCGGTGGAATTCGTCATGGTGGGACCACGAGCCGTTGGCATGGGCGGGGCTGGCGTCGCCGTCACGACAGACTCCTTAGCCACCTACTGGAACCCCGCAGGCTTAGCCCTCACGCAAACCATTGATATTCGAGCACACGTTTCAGCACAAGGCATTGGTCGCGAAGGTATTATCGATACCTTAGAAGATATCGATGATATTAATGATAATGACACCTCTGCAGCCAACCAAGCCCGACTGCAAAGTCTCTTAGATGAATTAAACGGAACGTCACTATCTGCCTTAGCGGCATTCGGGCTCTACGTCAAAGGTCACTCGGGAGAGCACGCATTTGGCATGAATATTTCGAATGTGGGAACGGGAGGTGCGTTTACATCCACCCCACTCACGGCCGTGGTATCAGGAAGTGAATTGGATGTGGCCGGTGACCTACAAGTAAATTTCCTCGAAGCCCAGCAATTGGCGTTCTCTTACGCTTATGCCATGTTAGAAAAAAAAGTCTCACTTGGCATCACTGGAAAAATCATCAAAGGTGTGGCCTATAGCCGAGGAATCGATGTCGATGAATTTGATGATGATTTTGATATCTCCGATGAACTCAAAAATTCCAAAAAAACATATGAATTCGGGATCGATATTGGAGCACTCATTCATCCAGTCCCTTGGTTACAAGTAGGCATTGTTGGGAAGGATCTGAATAAACCGTCATTCAAAACTCCCAGTGGTGGAAAATTTAAGCTCCGACCCCAAGTGCGCACCGGTGTCGCCTTCATCCCTCACGCGTCGACAATCATCACGTTTGATGCCGACCTGACCAAAAATAAAACCTTCGTTCCCGGAATCAGAAGTCGAGTGTTGAGCTTGGGCATTGAACAGGGCATTGTTGAAGTCGTGTTTCTTCGCGCGGGACTACTCAAAAATGTAGAAGATGCGGAATCTGGCCTGACCCCAACGGCTGGCTTAGGCATTCATTTAGGAGCATTCCATTTTGATGTCGGAGGAGGGTATGACTTTGACGATGATGGCATCTTAGGATCGGTTTCTCTGGCATTCACATTCTAAGAAATTTTCCTGCCAAACATTTCAATAATGAATACTTCGTAGGGAACCCCACTATTAGGTTTCCCTAAGCGTTTGCCTGTTTTTGCCTATTTTTCATGCAAGAGATCAGGGAAAGCCTTTCTAATTTTTGGGTAAAGCTCTTGGGCGACGAACTCATGCCCTGCCTCGTTCCAATGCACATCGCCTTCAATAAAATACTTTCTGATCACCTGTTTTGGATTCTTCTCAGGGAAAATAAATGAAGGGAAAAAATTTAAAAAAATCACAGATTTATTTTTGGCCCATTCTTGCCAAAAGGTAACTTGGCGAGAAGATAAATCAGCATGGAGGATCTGGTCTGGCCAGGGATAGACTGCAATGGACATCTGTATCTCATGTTGTTGAAGGAGTTGATACAACAAATCCATATGATGCCGAGACTTCGCTAGCCCTTTGCCCCCATATGCTTTAAAAATTTCATCGTCAATCGTCCATAAACTGCGTTGCCGATTGATCCCAAGCATTCGTTCTTTAGGAGATCGAAGAGCATCGGGGTCCTTAAATATTGCTGTGTGTATCTTGGCAAAGAAGACCCAAATATTTTTTAAGAGTCCCGTATATTCATACACAAAATCTTTCACTCTCGACGTTTGGCTAAAATACCCCATCACTCGTCCATCACGAATCTCATAATGTTTGGCCTCGTCCTCAATATCAGAAATATCAAGAAAGACGATTAGGTGATTAAAGTGTAATCCCACCGTCTCCAGCAAATATTCGATCTTCTTAAAATAAATAGCGGGCGAATAAGATGAGACAGCTGCATTCAGGACCTCAATGTTGTCATTGGCCAGAGCCGCATCAATGAGTCCAACAAAGGTTTTGTCGTAGTCAAACCCAACCCCTTCCGTAAACGAATCCCCAATGAAAAGAAATCGAAAATTGGAGGGCGCAAGCGGGACTTCTCGAATTTTCCGATCTTTGAATCCAAGCGAATTCGTATAAAGAGGGCTGGAAAGATGTCCCCATTTCTGATCGACCTGTTGACCATTGGCTTTAAGCGTATGGTGAAAAACTGGGGAGGCCTCTCGTAAAACTTTTCGTTCTGCATACTTATGAATAGTTCCGTACTTTTGAATGTGATAAATTCCAGTGAAAACTATATCGGCCAAAAGCACAACGAAGACCAAGATGAGTGCCAATACCGTTTTAGGGTATTGCTCAAACCTATTAGTCGTTGAATGCCGTGCCATTGACTAACCTAAATATGGATGGTTTGTTTCATACATCACCTTATCTCTTATCCCATTTCACCATTCAGACCATCTGGCAAATCCTTTCCTACCAATCGCTCTAATTCGGTGAGCGCGATGGCTAAATCAAATCGAGCATGCGCATAGCCTTGAAAGGCTTCCCATAGAGTTCGCTGGGCGTCTAACACATCGAGCAAGCTGGCCTCTCCAAATTTAAAACTTGTGCGAGCAATGCGCACGGCTTCCTTCGCTTGAGTCAGAAGCCCTTGCTCGAATGTGTTGATTTGAATCGACGCCGTCTTCGCAGTTTGCACCTGTTCGGCGATGCCTCGTTTCACGACATTCTTCACCGCTTGGAGTTGGGCTTCAGTCTGACGCCGAATGCTCAACGCTTCGGCAATGTCGCCCTCTCTAAGATTCCAGAGTGGCAATGGCAGCGAAAGCCCACCGACAAATCCTTCCCTGCCCGCATCTCGTTGAGAGGACCCACGTATGGTGACATTCGGCACACGAGCCTGTCGCTCTTGATCGTATCGTGCGTCGGCCACATCAATGAGTTGTTGAAATTTTCGAATTTCGGGATGATGGTCCAGCGCCTCTTTGATGAAAATCGATTCATCTAACTGAACCTTAGGCGCTGTAAAATCGCCTTCAATGGTAAAGGTTTCTCCAAGATGACCAGCGGTGAGTTGATCCAAGACGACCTTCCCTATTCGAACGTCCCCCATCGATTGACTCACCCGCTTTTCCGCTTGCAATAGTTCAACTTTGACTTTCACATGCTCAAACGGTGGGGCTTCACCAGCCTCCACACGTCGCTTCACCGCACCTTCAAAATCGATGACCGTCTTCTGGAGTCGAGCAGCGAGGTCAGCTAATGTTTCAGCTAAGACTAATTGATAAAACGTTCTCTTTACCTTGGCCCTTATGTTCACCTGCGTGACTTCAAAGTTGGCTTGCGCGCTTCTCACGCCGGCCTCAGCACCTTGTTGACGTGCAGCACGCATGCCCGGCCATTCCAGAGGTTGACTCAGAGTAATATATCGCTCAAACATAGTACGACCAGTAGGATCAAGTATCTGCCCACGACCACCTTGCAGACCCAACGTTGGATTGGGATACGCATTGGCGGTCTGCTCCTCCCCTGCTTTTTGATCAATCAGGCCTTTGCCCAGCTCAATCGTTGGATTATGTATCAACGTTAAATCAATAATGTCTTGAAGCGAATACGATAGGTCTTTGGCTTCTTC
>JAJDBS010000009.1 GCA_029261235.1 Nitrospirales bacterium | reverse complement strand
GATGGCCAATCATCGCCAGTTCACGCTCGCGACCGATATTGCGGTCTACTTTTGTGACCCCAAGAGCCCATGGCAGCGGGGATCCAATGAGAATACGAACCGGCTGCTCAGGCAGTCCTTGCCAAAAGGCATCGATTTATCGAGGTATACGCAAGCCCAGCTCAATACAATCGCGCGGCAGTTGAACGAACGCCCGAGGAAAACGTTAGAATACGCAACGCCCGCAGAGACATTTCAGGCCTGTGTTGCAGCGACCAGTTGAACTCACAGCCGAAAGCGGGCACACGATCAAGAAGCAACGTAAGACCATTCAATTGTTTATCGTGACTGACTAAACTACCAAACCCACCTAGGTGAGTTTTCAGGCCATAGAAACCCTCGGGCAAATGAGGGGGTTGTAACGCTCTAGGGGAATCTTAATTTTTGGGGGGTGGGGGTCGAATTATTTATACCCCCCTACCCGTCAATTTAAGAAGAAAAAATCTAGTGTTACATAGGTGTTAGAAAGAGAGACAAAAGCAGGTGAATCTGGGTTACTACAGATCAAGACAGGAAAGTACGATCTATGTGTTTAGCCAGACAGGGCAAGGGAATTGACAGTCCTATCAATGACTTGTGCAATCCCCCGCCGAGTGATTTGTAAACCGCAGGTCGCAGGTTCGATCCCTGTCACCAGCTCCATATCGTTCAAGCACTTACACACGATTCCCTGCCTTGGCCATCACCTCGATTTCGGTTTTTGTCACGTTTGGGATTGGAATTTCCGGCAATTAGACCTTCAATGGTCTGCTTTCCGTTTTCGTAGTTTTCGCTTTCACGAAGCTCGACGCCGGTTCAATTGAATCCTTCAGATAGTCGGGTCTTAAGTGCGCATACCGCCGGACCAAGCTTGTGGTGGAATGCGAGATCTCGAAGTGAATATTTGCAAGCCGAAGATTAAATTCGTCACAAAAGCCTCTGCCAATCTAACTGTTTTTTATTTACTAATTACAATTTGAAATGCACAAGGTCGCTTGCCGATTTCTGTAAGATTACAAATCCGACCATCAACCTGCGGCCGAATCGGCTTAGTTCTCGCCTCGAGGATGGCTCGAAGACGCGTCTTGAGCCCTCCCCCAACAGCCACCCTTTCTAGAGGCTTCAACATGTCATACCCATCTCCACCTTCAGCAAGAAATTTATAGGTAATAGCTTGAAGAGGTCGATCAGGAAGCCCTATGGTCTTTCCGTCTTGCACAAGAGAGATGTCATCAACCCTATGCCCTTGTGCTTTACGAGGATCGTACGTAAAGGAAAATCCGCTTATCTGCAACCAATGCCCTCGTCCAGGCCACCCTTCAGCAGCCCGCTCTAATACGGCATCTAGCTGATGGCGATCAAGTTCAACTTGTACTAAATCGCTGTCGTACGGCAACAGTTCTTCTACATGCCGTCGAGTGATAGAACCGGGAGGAATATCTTGGTTCGCACGTAGAGAGCCGGCATTAATAAATGCAATATCTGCATCTGGCACAAGAGTGCGAACCTGGTCAGCAACCCAGTTTCCCAGATTAGTTTCATAGCTTCGGATCTCTACTTCTTCACCAACAAGGGCAACAGCTGTCTCCCCAACTGATCGTTCGAGACAGCGAGCTTCTTCATTTTTCTGCGAACAAAACCAGACCTCATGCTCCCTTACAACTCGCTCGACCTGCTGTTGCATCTTAGGGTCTGGCGTCAAACGATTACGATCTAGAAAACGGTAGCCAAAAGACAGAAAAGGTTTCTGCTTGATCATTCGTATATGCACAACCGTGGCTGTCCGTGCATCAGCATCAGCTTTTAATATCCAGCGCCCATTGATTTCGACATGCTGCCGTTGATGGTTATGCCCACCAATAATCAAATCTGGGCCTCGCTCGCCCAGCTTCTCCAAAATGTTTCGATCTCTTGCTACAGAGAGGTGCGTGAGAGCAATGACGACTTCAGCCCCTCGCGTACGAAGCGCCGTTGATTGCTCCTCAGCCACAGCAAGGGGATCGAGAAATTCATCCACAAACGCAATATCATGGGCAGGCTTCAGATTAGTCGTCAGACCAAAAAGTCCAACGCGAATTCCACCGCTATGAACAATCGTTGACATCTTCAAATTATGAGACGATCCAATCGACGCTCCTTCTTTCTGGGAAAATCGAATATTTGATCCAAGCCATTCAAATTCAGATTCGTCGATTCGCGCTTGCAACAAAGCCGTATGTTGTTTTTTCGATTTATCAAACTCATGATTACCGAACACGACAAACATCTGAGGATCATGAACTCCTGGTGCCCCGTCCAGCGCATTCATCATTTTCACCATGTGGGCACCTTGTGTTTGTTGCGAAAGAAGCGAAGGAAAGAGAAAATCCCCTGCATGAAGGACAAGCACATCAGAGCTTTCCCGTTCCAGTTGCCGGCGCAGAGTCCTCACAAGACTCATCCCCCCGCGCTGACCACCATCCACGCCTTCAATGCGATAGACATCGTTGATAGCCAAGATAACCACTTCACCCTCAATCTGATCATCGACCGCTGCGTTGCTTAGCCAAACAGGGAGAGCTAAAAACATGAAGATCGCCAATAATACTCTTAAACTCCATGGCCTACGGTTCAAGAACACAAAAACACTCGCTACCTTGCGCTGAGGTGCTGCATCTTGAACTGCTACAACATTGGAATGGGTATATCGCGCTGGCATACAATCTCAGTACTCTCTAGAATATTTCTGACAAGGTTCTTCGTTGATAGCTCCTAATGTAGCAAATTCGAATCAAATCTGAAAAATTTACAAGGAGGCCTCAGATGACAGGCACAAAACTCTCCCCGGAGCAGATCAGCTCCAAGCTCACTGAACTCCCTGGTTGGAAGCTTCATGATTCTAAGTTGCAACGGGAATTTACATTTATCGATTTCATTGAAGCTTTTGGATTTATGTCTCGTGTCGCATTGCTCGCAGAGACGGCCGGGCACCATCCGGAATGGTTCAATGTGTACAACATTGTTCGAATTGACCTTGCCACGCATGACGTTGGTGGAATCAGTCAAGCTGATGTTGATCTAGCGAGTAAAATCAATCGCCTTTACGGAAAATAACGCGCGACATGATTTCACGTAAATAAAGCACGTCCATTGGGCTTTACCAACCTGTCCGTGAAAACGGGGAACAACCAGTCGGTTAAGATTCAGAAAGACCGCCAAAAAACAAAAACATCGGATCAACAGATATTTGAATCCATAATTATATGCGTGTTGCCTCCATGAAGACCTTGATGAATGTCTCCATCAATGAAAAGCATAATGAAGAGTCAGACCTACAGTCACTTCAGTATTTGGGACATACGGCAAAAAGGTTAATCCAACATCCTTGTTCTTCTCCATGTGGCGCCAACTCAAAGCTTTGCCGATGACATACCCTATTGCCGCACCCGCAAACACATCTGATGAAAAATGTTCGTCGAGATAAATTCGGGACAGCGCAATGAGACTTGCTGCCGAATAGACAATGAAGGGAACCGGTTGAGGGTAGGAGTCAGCAAACACCGCCGCAACAGTAAACGCTCGTGCAGCATGGCCGGAAACAAACGAACGATCAAAACTGAAATCTTGGAAGGGAGTGTACGAATGGGAGCCGCGGCCGCTACTAGGTCGACGCCGACCTGCCGCTATTTTGACAAATCCAGTCGTCGCTTCGGTAAACATTTGAGCCTCAAGGCTAATGAGGGCGGTGCGATAAAGTTTATCTCCCGACTCATTTTCCCTAAACCAATATCCACTCGCGATCAACCCAAGCTGTCCCGCTAAAAAGACATAAGAAGTACCCGCAGTCTCTAACCCATGCGCGACATCATTCTTCGTTTTACCTTGATTGTTTTGAAAAGATTTTCGGATGTCTCCATCAACAGCCATTAATCCACCAATGCCGGCTGCAACACCTCCGAGGATTAACGCATCCGTTGCATCTATGCGCAGGGGAGCTGTCAATAAATACTTCGCGTCATCGAGCACCACACGACCGAGTGCCTGGCCGCCTGTCTGATGAGAAGGAGGTCTGTCTTTTTCTCGAAGACCGTCTGATGGTGAGGCGAGGTGGCTTATATCATGATATTCGGGATTGCGCAGTGGGCTTTCGCCTTGAGGACTGACACCATGGACGCACCCGAATGAACAGATGGTCAGAATCAACACAACGATTGTAGTGCTACGCACTTCGCAAAAAGCGTTGATGGCAACCTCCAAGAGCTCTACATTTTACGATAGCCGCTACTTTTGGGGAAAAAGTAGGAAATGCCATGATTCTTGGACACTATCATGTTGGACGAAGTCTGACCAAATCTGCTCAAAGCTCATACAAGTCGCGTTGATCTTTGGCTAGTATCAAGGATGACACTTCGGATGCCACCCGTAAACCTCTGTGGTGCTGAGAAGAACGACAAGAAGAAGCTTGCCATGGCCCTCACCACCCAAGCATTCGACATGGTCCTCGATCGATACAGTTCCTTGAAGATGCTTGCCGCATGCGCAACAGCTTTCACATCATTTTTGTCTCGGATATCCTCGGACCTTCTGCATATGTCGTCGTGACAAGAAGTAAAGACGAGAAGAAGAGATATGATGACTGACTCTTTTCATTTACGAGAAGCAAACTATCAGTTGCCGGCATTAACAGTCCTTAAGCAGTTGCATAAGCTTGCGCTTATCCAGCAGAGAGATGTGTCCTTTATTGCGTGCAATGATGCCCATCCGAGCAAACTCTCCAATGATCACGGAAACCGTTTCTCGAGTTGCCCCCACCAAGTCGGCTAAATTCTGGTGAGTCAGACGTAGACTTATCCGCATGCCAGTAGATGACCGCTCACCGTATTTAGAAGACAAGTCAACGAATAGGCTAGCAAGTCGGGACGGTACGCTCCTAAAAGCAAGGTCTTCAATTCGTGATTCAAGTTGAGCTGTCTGAGCACCGACGAGCTTGAGTACCTTGACGGCAATCTCGGGAAACCGGAGAAGATAATTCTCAAAATCGTCATGATTAATTTCGCAGACAGTGACGGATTCGAGAGTATTCAAGGCCTCAGCGACGACGGTACTCGGACGATTATCTAAGGCTCTCATTTCTCCAAATATTTCGCCAGGATCGAGAATAGCCAGGGTCACCGACTTACCATCCGGGCTTAAACGACATAATTTAATATGTCCTTTCTTGAGTAAGTAAACCCTGCGTTTTCGGTCGCCAGGCAAAATAACCGGTTCATTTTTCTTATACTGTTTATGCTGCGTGATGAGATCAAGCTCGTGGACTTGTTTCTCCGCATTCATCCCCTCAAACAGCTTCATCTTCTTGAGAAACCAAATCTTTTCTTCTTGCATTGTTACTCCGTATTTGGCTTCAACAGGAACTACCCATAGGTTGCATAAAGCCCCACTCTTGAAAAAAATCTCTACGCATCCTGCGATGTACAGTACCGTTTAGGGTACAAATAATAAGAATCCACAATGTACCGCTATCCTGCCTGAAGCAAAAAAACACCCCTTGCATCTCACTGTGGGCGCCAATATTTTAGCCCGACAACCACAGGTTGAGTTGCAATACAAGGAAATTCTCTCATCCTTAAACTATTTGAAACACTCGCGATTAGAACAGATTACATATACAAAAAATGTAAGCCAGCATACATCTCACAGCTGAATCTTTCTTTACACTCACCTTCCCTACAGTCTTCAGCATGATTTTTTATCAAAAAGGACTCATTCATGATTCCCTCTGTCCAAGCGCGTTCTCAAGATAGAGACATGCACCTCTTACAACTTCACGATCAAGATCTTATCCCAAACCTTTCAGCACGCACGCTCCAACACTCGCACTCGGAAAACTCTAGTATGAGCACTTCAGAAAGCAAATTGATTGAAGCTTTGCGGAACTGGGATGAGGCAGCATTCGCGTCGCTCATAAACCGTTATCAATCAGCATTACTTCGACTTGCGCGAGTATTTGTCTCATCTCACGTCGTCGCTGAAGAGGTCGTTCAGGAGACGTGGTTAGGCGTCATGGAAGGCATCACCCGCTTTGAAGAACGCTCTTCGCTCAAAACATGGTTATTTAAAATTCTCACCAATCGTGCAAAAACCACGGGGAGAAAGGAATCTCGTTATCTAGGGTTTTCGCAACCTCGTAGCAATATGGATGGAGAAGGAGATAGAAGAAAATGGCAGGAAGCGTCTCCCTGCTCAGACTATCAGGCAGGTCATAGTCGAACATTTCACACAAACCAGGATGAGTTAAACCCTGAGCGTTTGCTACTCTCACAAGAAGGCTTCGTTCATCTAGAGAAAAGCATCCAGTCTCTCCCTACGAATCAACAACAAGTCCTTATCCTCCGTGACATTGAAGGTCTAAGCTCGAAAGAAATATGCCATCTCTTACATCTCACTCCAAACAACCAACGAGTCCTCCTGCATCGGGCCAGAGTAAGAGTTCGATCTGAACTTACCCCATACAAACACCATGCACATTAAGGGCAATTCGTGCTAGGAAACAGAAGGGTACAGGCACATATTTCGACCTCACGACTAGAGTCAATCGGTGAGGAATTTCCTAGCACTTGTAGCTATCGCCTAGTTATAGTCACTCGAAGTAAAGATTTCGTATGTTCTCATCATAGATGTTGAATGATGACTATTTCTGAGGGAAACCCAGCTTGATTTTGCTAGCAGCATCTCGAAACATTCAACCGCGATGAACGACGACTTTGTACAAATCAAGACAGAATACTGCCCAGGCATCCAAGGATGCTCCCTGAGCGACAAATCGAAGACAAGACTGTTAGCGTTGACGTACGTTTGGATATCAACATGACACAGCTTCTCGTCTGTATTGTCGTAATTTTTTCCTTAGCTAGCGGTGGCTGTGCTTCGCAACCAACGCCATTTCCCGCGAAGCAAACATCTCATTCCTCAGAGCCGGTGCATCAGATAGAAGAAACTGTGGAGCCTCAGAAGGACGAGGAAGATGGATTATTCTATAGACTGCTTGCAGCTCCAGAGTATCTTTGGGAGGGCTTTACTTACCCAATTAAAAAAATGAGTATTTTCTATGAAAAAGTGGATCTCCTCGAACGAGCACTCGATGTCTTCCTCAATGAGGCTCGGACAGGTGGGATCTTCCCACGGTTTGAATTCGGTGGGGCGATTGGAGGCGGTATAGGGCTCACCGCTTTCCATAATAATCTGTTCAACAAGAAAAAACAGATTCGCGCATCGTATTTATTTGGCCTTCCTGACAATC
Organism: Nitrospirales bacterium; assembly: GCA_029261235.1. Lineage (GTDB taxonomy): Bacteria > Nitrospirota > Nitrospiria > Nitrospirales > UBA8639 > Nitrospira_E. The sequence goes on along the minus strand of JAJDBS010000009.1, from coordinate 33,942 downwards.
ACGCGGGAGAATTTTCCTACAAGGATCCAGCTTTCCTTGGAACACCATTGACATTGGAAGCGAACCTTCTCGGCCTTGACGTTGACCAAGCTCGATTTTTTCCTGGTGGGAACAAAGCTCTGAAGGCCCGCAATCGAGGGAGGACAAATTTTGAACTCGATGAAGTATCAGGCGACATAAAAATTGGCAAACAGGTCGGCGGCGACTTTAGCTCGTTCTTGCAAGGTCGGGTATTCACTGCAGATGCAAAAGGTGGAAAAGGTAGAGATATTCCCTCCAACATCCCCGGAGTGAACTCCTCTCTTACAGCCATAGAGGTCGTCCCACAGATAACCTATGATTCTCGTGACAGTCAGTTCCGTCCCTCCACAGGGTGGCTCGTTGATGCGACGTTTTCTTATACCAACCAAGTGAATGGCGATGAATTTGAATATGTCGGATACTCAGTAGAAGTACAACGATATATCTCTATTTTTCGTGGAAATCGAGTGCTGTTGTTGAGAGCGTATCTCGCGAAACTCAATTCGGTGAATGATCGTTCAATCCCCTTTTATGAATTGAATCAACTGGATCGGAATCATGGCTTGCGAGGTTATGAACGTGGACGCTTCTCTGATGAAGGAGCGCTATTATTCAATGCAGAATGGCGTTACCCAGTCTGGGCGCAGACTGAAGGCTCCCTCTTTGTTGATGCAGGACAAGTGTTCAATGAATATCGAGATCTGAATACAAGGACCTTTAGAGTTTCACTTGGCGCCGGACTCCGATTTGTGACAAAAGAAAATTTTTCATTTCGTGTCCAGGTTGCTGGCAGTGAAGACGGGTTAGAATTGTTATTGAAAGGCGATGTAGAATTTCAGAGGAAACGAGGCACGTTCCTTGGTGGATTGTAAAGACGAGACACCAAAGGAGCGCGACGCGCGACGACAATGTACAAACTATGCCGAATGGACAGCTGAGAATGAATAAGAACAACCTCAGCATGAACGGTTTGGGCGTCCGTAGGAGAAGCCGAATACATTGGCTCATTCTGTTCATCTGCATCCTCTTGAGTGGGTGCTATAACCACGTTGATCTATCTCGTCCCCTTATCATGGAAGCGAATGATCGACGTCCGATTCCTGAACCTGAGGCCGAGACGGACGGCCAGTGGTTTACCTGGGATGGTGCACACAAGATGATCTTCTATAGAGTCGGTCAACTCTTGAACCTTGGTCGCTCATTGCGAACACTCGGAACGTGGGTTGGTCTTGCCGATCCATTGGAAGCCGGAAATGTGAATGCCTTAGACGAGGTTCCCAATTCCACGTGGTTTACAAACCGGCACTTTGTGTCTCCGCTTTCTGAAGAAGAGCTGCGTCGTGGTTCCAACACAAGCAGAAGGCCTCATCCTGAGGGCACATGGTCAGTCATCAGTGCAAAAGAAAGCCTCGGATCAACGCCCGGGTTTGTGATTCGTGATCAAAAGCAAGATGTCTATGTGATGAAATTCGATTCACTGTTGAATCCAGAAATGACCACAGCCTCTGAGATGATTACGCCACGATTCCTACATGCAGCAGGATATAACGTGCCAGAACATTACCTTGTGACGTTGGATCCAGATAGATTGGTTGTTGATCCAAAAGCGAAAATTCGTGGGAAATATCGCCAGCGCCTGCCCATGACGGAAGAAGACGTCAAAGCGACCTTGGATCGCGTGCCTCACCGCCCAAATGGAACCATCCGGGCCGTGGCGAGCAAGTTTCTTCCTGGCATTCCTAAAGGCCCATTTCTCTATGAGCAAAAGCGGCCTGATGATCTCAACGATCGGATTCGCCATGAGAATCGTCGCGAACTCCGTGGCTTGGCGATCTTAGCGGCTTTTTTGAATCATACTGACACCAAAGCGGCGAATGCACTCGACATGTATGATCCAGAAAAACAGTACCTGATTCATTACTTGATCGACTTTTCATCGACGTTAGGAGCCGACAATGCCGACCCTCAGTTGCCTCGTTACGGCAATGAGTATTTTCTCGACTTTGCAACGGTTGGACGGTCAATGCTGTCACTTGGAGCGTATGTGAAACCTTGGGAAGTGCCTCTTCGTATTGACCATCCATCTGTCGGGTATTTCAACGCCGAATATTTCGATCCCTCTCGATGGCGGCCAACCTTTCCAAATCCTGCATTTCTTCAAATGAGCTTGCGAGACGCGTATTGGGGAGCGAAAATCGTCACTTCATTTACAGACGATGACATTGACGCGATCGTCCACAAAGGCGAGTACACAGATTCCAGAGCCGAACAATACGTGGCCAATGTTCTCAAAACACGACGAGACAAAATTGGCAGACACTACTTCAACTTGGTGAATCCACTCGACCGTTTTGCCCTGAAAGAAACAGATTCTGGGCCTCAGGTCCTCGTTTTTGAAAATTTAGCACTCACCCATGGTTACGCACCCGCGAACGACGCCACCTATCGTTACAGTATTCGACGACATATCCCCTGGGGGCATGATTCGCTGCTACTAACAGATCAGGATATCCAAAAGCAGCAGATTATCCTCGATCGAGGATTTCTGCCAGTTTGGAGTGACCGAACCTCAACCGCCATGAGCGTAGAACCAAAACCTTCGATTATCTATATCACGATCCAAACCAGCTACGATCAAGGTGAACATTGGAGTGAGAATACGAACGTATATCTTAAGTTTAAACCCAAAGATAAGAAATTTCACCTTGTCGGAATTGAACGAGAGACGTGAGATTCTTTTTCAGAAACATCAGTTGGCGAGAGAATTTGTTATGAGAAGAGGCACAACATTCATAGGCTATCTCGGACTGCTCTGTATCCTGAACATGGGAATCGGGTGTGCCACTACAAGTACACCTGTCGTGCATACAGTGCCCTATCAATCAGACGTGGCCTGTGCAGTCGAAAGCACCGACTGTCCTTGGAGTCGCCTAGAGCAGCAGGCCAAAGACTCGGCCCTCATTAATTGTCTGCTATCCGGGGCAACGGTCCTTCAAACGGAGCCATTAAGAAAAGATCGTGCCGATGGACCATCAATTATTGTCCCCATACCGCCAAAATATGGCTATGAGTTTCTCATCAAACCTGAAGACGTAGAACTCTGTGGAGAGCAGGAATCTGCTTGCCTGATAGCCAGTCGAACTGACCTCAAGCTCACATGGGCGGGATGCGGTCCGGAGTCGCTCGGCGAGGAGAAACTACGAGGTGGTGAGAATAGGGCGAATGCCCACCAGCTAACTGAGCGTTCAGTGGTGACAGGCAGTTTGATGGTGTCTACTAATACCTTTCAAGCGCCTGCAGGATTAGACGGTCCAGACCAATTTTATACATTCACACTTGAAAAAGAGACGTATGTTGAAACAGCTGTCGGAGCGAACTCATCTGAATGGTCAGCGACGAAGGGACATCGTGCACCCTGGCAACCTGGTCTCTTTCTCCTTGCCAACGATGGCCAAACAATTCAAACGAGCCATCTCTGGCGTGCTGGCATCAGTTACGTACTTCCTCTGAAATTGCCCGCGGGGACCTACTACCTGGTTGTCGATAGCTCACAACGCGAATTCTCACGAGGTGATGGTCTTTATAGGCTATACCTTGGTCTCAACAACAATCATTTGGGATCGCTTCATCCACAATAGATTTACCTACCTCTATAAAACTTTATCTATGAGCGAAAACCATGGCTCGTAGTCATGACAACGCGTTATCATGCACATGTGGATTGATGGAAGTTCGGAATGCATGAACAATTGTACGAGTCCTAGAATAATCTCTGAACAACACCAGCACGCGCGGTTCGTTCAGTTCCCGATAAGGCAGATGAAGAGGGTACGTGTATGTTGACCGTTGTAGAAAAAGTTATTTTCCTCCAGCATGTGGATGTATTTTCAGAAATATCGACAGAGCAAATGGCCTATCTCGCTGCGATCGTCGAAGAAGTTTCGTTCCCAAACGAACAAGATATCTATCAAGAACAAGATCGTGCAGATGCCATCTATCTCGTGTTGGAAGGACAGGTAAGACTCCACCGAAATGGGACTGAGATCGCCGTGATGGGTCCACAACAGGCCTTTGGAACATGGGCTTTGTTTGACGAAGAACCTCGAGTGGCCACCGCCACCACATTGGAACAGACCCGTCTTCTACGGGTGGGCCGAGATGATTTCATCGATCTTCTCTCCGACCATGTGCAAATCACGCAAGGAGTGCTTCGAGCTCTCTCACATCGCTTACGTGGACTCATAGGAGAACCGGGAGCGAGAGCCCCTCGCTAAGGAAACCATTCCCCTGATGATACCGCCGCAGGACAACCCAAATATCACGCTCGATGCTGCTGCGATGTTTCACGCAGTTTTGGATACTGTTGGGGAAGGCATAATCACCATTGATTCTTCCAGTACAATTGTTCTGGTGAACAAGGAAGTTCAAAACATTTGGGGTTATACGGAAACTGAACTCATCGGCAAAAGAATCGAACTCCTTATGCCAGAAAAATATCGTGAACGTCATGCGGAAGGACTGAAACGATATATCGATACTGGTGTACCACGGATCATGGGAACTCGTTTGGAATTGGAAGGACTGAGAAAAGATGGTTCAGTCTTTCCGCTAGAGATTCGAATGGCAGAAACAACAGTCGGCGATCGATTCTTGTTTACCGCAGCAGTCCGCGACGTGACAGATCGAAAGGCAGGAGAAGCCGCTCTCCAAAGACGTCACTCTATTGAAGATCTCATCGCCTCAATTTCGACCAAATTTATTAATCTCCCCTCCAACGAGATCGATGCAGGACTCATTGATGCGTTACGCATGATTGGCGAAATGACTGGCGTGGATCGGGCTTGGGTTGCGCTACTCTGCGAAAAAAATGTGACTCTCGGTTTTACACATGAGTGGTGTGCTGAGGGAATTGCCCTCACGCATAATAGTCTTCAACCTATTCACGTGGAAGAGATTCCTTGGGCGATGGAACAGTTCAGGCAGATGAAAACGGTGTATATCCCTCGTGTAGCAGATCTTCCCCCAGAGGCCAAGACTGAAAAAAAACAACTCCAAACCTATGACGTCCAGTCGGTCATCATGGTTCCCATCATGTACCGACTAGCGCTGATGGGAATCGTGTCGTTTGACTCCGTTCGTACCGAAAAAATATGGACGACAGATGATATGGCTCTCCTTCGCATTACTGGGGAGATCTTCGCGAATGCACTGGAACGAAAAGAAACAGAAGAAGCCATTGAATGTCTGATGCGTCGCAACGAATTGATTTTACGATCAGCAGGAGAGGGTATCTATGGAGTAGATTTACAAGGGAATACGAGATTCGCCAACCCCGAGGCGGCACGCATGCTCGGATGTACGGTAGAGGAGTTGATCGGCAAACCCCAACACGCAACCCTGCATCATACCAGACCTGATGGGACACCCTACCCACAAGAGGATTGCCCTATTTACAAGGCTTTTCAGGATGGTGCGATTCATCACATCGAAGATGATGTCTTTTGGCGCAAAAACGGGACAAGTTTCCCCGTGGCCTATACCAGCACGCCTATCCGGCAAGATCGCGAGATTGTTGGAGCCGTGGTGACGTTCAAAGACATCACCGAACGCAAAAAAGAGCAGTCTATTTTAGAGAACTCTATTTCATTACTGAGTGCAACGCTTGATTCCACGACTGATGGCATACTCGTTGCGGACCGAGAAGGACGTATCGTCAACTTCAACCAGAAATTTCTTGATATGTGGGGACTCTCGCCAATAATTGAGACTTCACAGAACCACACGCAACTCATGACACAAGTCCTGGATCAATTACTCGAGCCTGAAATATTTTCGGAACGGTTGAAGGAAATCTATGCAGCCCCAGATACCGAAAGCTGTGATGTAATTGCATTTAAGGATGGTCGAGTGTTCGAACGGTATTCCCAAGCTCAACGGATCGGAGGCATGAGTGTCGGAAGAGTCTGGAGTTTGCGTGATGTCACAGCCCGCAAACGAGGGGAAGAGGCTATTCAACACGCATATAACGAATTAGAACAAATGGTAGAAGAACGCACGAGGGAACTGCGGCAGAAACAAACTCAACTGGTCCAGGCCGAGAAAATGGCATCCTTGGGGCAACTGGTTGCCGGCGTGGCCCATGAAATCAATACTCCCCTCGGTGCATTAAAAAGCAATCTCGATATCTTTACACGATCGGTACGCAAGATTAACGAACTAAAATTAAATCCGGAGATGCCAGCGGAATTTCGCGATTGCCCTGATCTGACCAAACGATTGACCGTTCTTGAAACGTTAAACGTCCACAATCAAACCGCGATTGAACGAATCGTGATGATCGTCAATAGCCTCAGGAAATTTGCTCGCCTTGACGAGGCTGAACTGGACGAAGTCAACATTCATGAAGGATTAGACAATACGCTCGTCTTGGTCCAGCACGAGCTCAAGAACCGAATTGACGTTGAGAAAAACTATGGAGAGCTTCCTCTCATCAAATGTTATCCCAATCAACTCAACCAAGTGTTCATGAATTTACTGGTGAATGCCAGTCATGCGATTGAAGGCCAAGGAAAGATTTTCATTCGCACTCATCATAACACCACGAAAGCATTCGTCGAGATACAAGACACAGGGAAGGGAATCTCAGAAAAAGACCAGTTACGGATCTTCGATCCAGGATTCACGACAAAAGGGTCTGGGGTGGGTACGGGACTTGGCCTCTCGATCGTCTACCAGATCATGAAGGATCACAACGGTACGATCGAGGTCGAGAGTGAGTTGGGCCAGGGCACAACCTTCCGAATGATACTCCCAATTCGTTGAATACGGTAGTCCAGCAATAGAACCTATGTATTTGGATCGTTCCTCAGATCTGTCAGAAGGAGAAAAAGACCATGACTGATACAGCAACTGCGCCACCGACAATTGTCATCCTCGATGATGAAGAACTTGTGATTACGAGCCTTCAGACTTTTTTAGATTTAGAAACGCCGTATCGCACGGTCACGTTTACCTCAGCAAAATTGGCACTGCAACATATTCGAGATCATGACGTAGATCTGGTCATCTCCGATTATCTCATGCCTGAGATGGATGGGATTACGTTCCTCAGTCAGGTCAGGGAATTGAAACCAGATATCCCACGAATCATTTTGACAGGGTACGCCGACAAAGAGAATGCGATTAAAGCCATCAATCAGGTTGGGCTATTCCAATACATTGAAAAGCCTTGGGATAACGAGGACTTGCACGTTATTGTTCGGAACGGCTTAGAAAAGATGCAGTTACTCAAAAAATTACAGATAAAAGTCCAGGAAATTACAAAAGCGCACGCAGAACTCAATACACTCAATCAGGAAATCATTAGGGCGTTTGCATAACCTCATATCATATTTCTATACCCCACGGCAGTACTATAGGTATTGAAGTATGGTCAATATGGTTCCATTATCTCCCAAATGGGCAGTCGGTCATTTTCACCTGACAGACCGCATACATAAATAATTACCATTCATTCTCGAAAAGCTCTATTACGTCAAAACGAGGTTCATTCCTCTCCCAGAGCTGCATGTAAGACAAAAAAGACTCTGCAGACATGAAAGCACGACTCCGACCTTCTATCATCCCGTCACGCACTTGAGTGCATCCAAAATATACCTTGTCTTCGTTAAAGATTAATCGTTTGAAACATTTTGGCTCCTTCATAGACTTTTCATGAGATTAAGCTGAGGTAAGGGGAAAAATTTTAGAAACACAAGAAAACATCAAGAATCACGACAAGCGAAAAATATCTAAAAAATATGGATTTCTCCTATCTAGAATAATCTTACAAATAAGAAAAAAGGAGATAGTGGAATGACTAAATGCCATCTTTGTGGAAACTCAGTTGAGTCAGTCGCTCATATTGCTGAAAAAGCCACGCTAAAGTTAATCCAACAAATGAATCCCAATTGGGCTAGTAGCGATGGCTCTTGTGAAAAATGTCTTGAATACTATCAAAACCTTGATAAAAAAGTAGTCCTTCTCCCATCTTCGATCTAAACGAGGATGCGGTTAGATTACACATACAAATTCATCAACATGGCACTCGTATAGATACATAAACGCCAAGCCTATCAATCCGATTCACAGGGCTAACTCTTACAACTCTCACATTGCCATTTCCGGGACAAGCTCAGGCAGCATATTCTCGTAGTCATAGACCAAGGCTAGCGTCCTACGATAAGAGATTACTCAAATTGTAACCTTCGGGGCATTGCAATCCCTTTGGATACCCCCTAATACTGACCAGCTCTAGGTTACGAGTTGCTCAACCTGAGGAGGACCGCAATTAAGAAAATAAATTCCCCACACCCTTCGCGACGCGGAAACCTCAACGAATTATCAAGAGCGCCAGCAACATGCAATCTTTGCCCAATCCATCGATTGATGAAAGCGCCAGGTTCGGGCCTTCCAATATACTGAGAAACTTTGGGGGAACCAGGACCTGCAGATGATTGCTCCGAACGGTCTGGAAAAATGGAATTACTGAAAAAATACAAGTAAAAATACAGGAAATTACAAAAGCACACGAAGAACTCAATACACTCAACCAGGAGATCAATAGGGCGTTTGCAGTTTTGAACATTGTGTCCTACCCTGCCCTTCTGCCGCTGCCTAACGGGCTATATCCCCTGATCCGCCTCGCGCAAGACCAGATGGGCTGTTTCACGAACACCAGAATCATGGTCCTCTTTACACCCACGTACTAAATTCAGGATTTCTTCAGTCTGAAATTCTGATACGGTGAAAATTGCGCATGTCTTGAGCCAAGGGTCGCGACCACTTACTAGCACTTTGATCGCTTCTCCTCGTTTTTCAATCCGTATCCCAAACAACTGCTGCCCAGTTTGCATGGTCTGTTCTTGAGAGACACCATCCATGATTGGAAGGAGATATCGCTTTGAATCTTTTCTCAAGACACTATCCAGAAATTCAATAGCACTTGCACGCATAGTCTTCTGAGGGCTGACAAAAGCATCATAGGCGCTAAACATATCCTTAGGGGGATACAACAGACCCAACAATCTAAACATCAATTCTATATTCTGGTTCATCTTTTCTTGCAAGGCTTTCTTCAATAGATCTGTTGCTGGACCTTCATGAATCTCTCGATATAGGTGAAGAATGTGAAGGTGTTCGTAATAGGACTGTGTTTCTTCAATCAACCACGTATCAACTTGTTGTTGATTGAATTGCAAATCAGGATGATTCGCACGGAGCTTATTCAATGCCTTCATCACATGATATCTCAAGAGAGGATTGAGTTCTTCTCGACTCCGCATCAGCACATTCACCGAATCTTGGGATGGAATCGCGGAAAACACCCTCGGGATATTCATGCGAACGGAGAGATCCACAGTCTCGTCCGTCAGATTATCGTAGAGTGTGCCAAGAATGTTCGGATTAAAGGCCGTCAACGATTGGCGAGCCTCAGCACGGTATTGAGTACTGGCAAGCTTTCCTACTAACCACGTGATGAACTGCCGATCCCGAATACGTCCTGCACTGCGAATGACCTCTTGCACGACACGAGGAGACGCATCTTCCCTGTGTTCAAGAAGAAAATGACAAAAGGCTGGCTCATGAAGGATCCCCAGTGCATTCAAGACCTGAGCTCGAATGACCTCCGCGTTCTCTCCGTTCCAGGCGAACAGTCGCTCAATGATCTCACTGCTAATTAATCCTTGCTGCTCGAGTGAACCCGATTCCGCAATAGATTGAACGGCTGCTGCTTGCACCCTCAAATCTGAGTGATTCAGATATTCTTGAACTCGCACAAGATTGAGCCCTTTGTCCCTTTCCAACAGAAGTGAGACGGCTTCGCGTCTCACCTCCGAGTCACTATCAACAATGAGCCTTTCAATTTCTGATGTTAACGATCTGGGGTCTTGGGCTTTAAGCAGTCGCACGGCTTTTTGACGGACTTCGCTCGATGTATGTCGCAATAATGGCTGAACGGCTTGAACAAGGTCGGCATGCTCAACTGACACAAGCAAATCCAAAGCATGAACCAACAATCGTTCATTGGGACTGTTGAGTGCGGCCACAAGCGTCTGAACCGTCGCAGCCTCTGTGATGTCCAATTTTAGTTCATTGGGATCAATATCTCTTCGTTCGAGGGCTTTCCTGAATGCACTCACATATTCCTTACGAACGCCAAACACCAAAAATACCCATACGATAAGCAAAGGGAGAGCCACGAAACTGATTTGCCTGACAGAGAGTTCAAGTACCATGGTAAAAAGCAATAACAGTCCGCCACCCAGCCCCCGAAAGAGTCTATCTAAAAACATATCGATGAAGACTTTGATTCGCTTTTTTACCGCTAAAGGAAGTGGCAGGTAGAGGAGCTCCCCAGCAGTTTTATCGATTGAATATCGAAAACTACCTTCAGCCCCACGTAAGAGAACACCCATCCACAGGCCAGGCATCATCACCATCCCAATTGATCCAAGAAGTAAGCCTGCTGGAAGAAAACCGATTGCGCCACCAACGCCGAACATCCGCAAAATTCGATACGTGAAAAACGATTGAATGACAAGGGATACCACGCTCAGACGGCTATAGAATGTCCCGAGGAAAGCAGTGAGATCCTCTTTTTCTGGAAAGGCTTCAACTGATACCGTTTTGAATTGAAAATCAACGAAGGTGGCCAAGACCATTCCTATAGAGAGAATCCCGACCATATATGTCAATTGCTTCGAGTCGCGAATCGTGCCAATCATATTGCCAAACGTCTCTGAGGCTGAATCTTCTTGAGGGACACGAGGCTTGAGAACTCCCTCCTCTTTCTTCTTGAGCATCGCGATCACATTGAGAAACAAGAGACAACAGCCAAGCAACCCCATACAGACGTACAGCAGATTCTCCGTTTGAACTCCAAGGTGCCGAATAATAAGACTGGTCACCTCTCCTCCCGTCATGGCCCCAAGAATTCCCCCTAGATTGAGAAACCAAAAGACTCGTTTGGCTTGAGCAGCATTGAAAAGAGTATTGGCTAAAAGCCAAAACTGCGTCGTGCCTAAAACCGCGTAGATGCTGACCCAAATATATAGAACAAAAAAGACCCATGCTTGATCTAATTGGATCAGCCATCGAAGGAGGAGGAGATTGCCGATGAGCACAGCGATGGTGACGTTCATCACCTGAGTCAATGAAAACGAACGGGCGGCTCGTGAATAGAAGGTCGTGATGGGTGCGACGACGAGCGCAATCAGTATGAAGACTAAGGGGAGTTGCTCTGGCCCGAGGCTGACCAAAAAGAGACTGTCCCTCACAGGTTTAAGGAAATAATAGGTGATAAGAATCAGGTAATAGTAGGCAAACATAAAGGTGACAAGAAGGCCCTCACCTTTGCGAATATCTACGACGGATGAAAGAAGACGTGGCATATAACTGGAGATTACTTGAGTCTGAAAATTATAGAGGTGACGTTCTACGACTTATCTTTCATGAGTAAACAAGAAAACGCGTGAGGACACATGAGGCGAAGGTTACATGGAACATTCATACAACCATCACTTCCTCGCCTCTATTTTTGGTACTCATGTTCAAACACTTCCGATGAGGATCATACAGACCAGAGAAAATCGCAGCAAGAGATTAAAATACAGCGTCTGAAATTTTGATGAGTCAATTGGCACTCGGACAAAAAACTACTGCTTGGACTTTGGTTGATCCAACACATACGTAGTCAGGACTGCACACATAATTTGAGTTTTGGCACTCGAATGTATTTCCCCTCATAACATACACCGTTACTTAATTATTGGGTCCGTGGGCACCCCTGATAAGAAAAAGAGCAGAATGATTGCAATGCGTTCCGACAAAAGCGTCTGTAACATTATGAGCGCTGATGAAAATTCCTGTAACAATTATGAAGAGATGGCGACTATACGACAGTTGCACGTCGTCAGTTTTGAACGAGCATTGTAGACATATCTGGAGGGTTTGCATGAAAGCATCTGATCTGTTTGTCCGATCCTTAGAACAAGAAGGCGTCGAATATATTTTCGGCGTCCCGGGGGAGGAGAATCTCGACTTCCTTGAGTCCCTCAGACCATCAACAATCAGATTAATCCTGACGCGCCATGAACAAGCAGCAGGATTTATGGCGGCCACATATGGCCGCTTAACTGGGAAAGTTGGCGTGTGTTTAGCCACGCTGGGTCCCGGAGCCACAAATTTATTCACAGCGGGGGCGTATGCACAGTTAGGCGCAATGCCTCTTCTGATGATCACCGGACAAAAACCTATAAAAAAGAGCAAACAAGGACGCTTTCAAATCATCGATGTCGTAGAGATGATGCGCCCAATCACCAAATTCGCCAAACAAGTCGTGCACGGGAATAGCATCCCCGTCATCGTTCGAGAAGCAGTACGCCTGGCCCAAGAAGAACGTCCCGGTGCTGTGCATATCGAATTACCCGAGGATATCGCTGCTGAAGAATGTTCGTCAGTGCCATATGAGGTGATGTCCACAAGACGACCCAGCCCTAACATTGAAACGATTGAGCAAGCTCTCGACATGATTCGTGCAGCAAAGAGACCGCTCCTGCTCATAGGAGCAGGCGCGAACCGAAACCGGACGTCTCAAGCGTTAAGCGAACTCATTAAAAAAACAGGGATGTATTTTTTCAACACGCAAATGGGGAAGGGTGTCGTCGATGAAAGACAACCCGGCTTTCTTGGGACTGCGGCCCTGTCTACGAAGGATTATCTGCATTGTGCTGTTGATCGAGCCGATCTGATTATTAATATTGGACATGATGTGATTGAGAAACCCCCGTTTTTTATGGAAAAAGGCAGATCAAAGGTCATCCACATTAATCACTTTTTTGCTCAAGTCGACGAAGTCTATTTTCCTCACTTGGAAATCGTTGGTGATATCGCGTCAAGTATTGAACAAATCGTTGAAAAACTTGAACCGCAGGGAAATTGGGACTTTGATTATTTTCAGCGAGTAAAACATCAAATTGACGTGCATGTAGAAGACAAGAGTCAAGACGCCAAGTTCCCGATCATCCCGCAATTCTTGGTTTCGCAAGTCCGTCAACACATGCCAGAGGATGGCATCATTGCCTTGGATAATGGAGTGTACAAGATCTGGTTCGCCAGGAATTACAAGGCCTATTCTGCAAATACGGTGTTATTAGATAACGCGCTGGCAACCATGGGGGCCGGGTTTCCTTCCGCCATGGGAGCAAAGATGGTTTATCCCGAGAGAAAAGTTCTGGCGATCTGCGGCGACGGAGGGTTCATGATGAATTCTCAGGAGATGGAGACGGCTGTGCGCTTGAACCTCAATCTCGTCGTCCTAATTTTACGAGACAATGCCTATGGCATGATCAAGTGGAAACAAGCCGGCATGGGCTTCAAGGACTTCGGCTTGGATTACGGCAATCCAGATTTCGTGAAATACGCCCAAGCCTATGGTGCCGAGGGGCATCGTGTGAAGCAAGCTGATCAATTGGGGGCAATACTACAGTCATGCTTAGATTCACAGGGAGTACACCTTATAGAAGTACCCGTGGATTATTCCGAAAACGAACAAGTTTTGATTGCAGAACTCAATGCCAAAACTTGTATTTTGTAACGTCCTTCTAACAAGACGGAGCAGGCAATGACAGATAGACTCAAAGTGCTATCCCCATACGACGGCCACATCATATCCGACCTTGCATACACAACAGTCGCGGAGGTCGAACAAGCCATTGCAACAGTTGACCGTTTAGCTCATCGCTATGATGAAGCAATCCCGGCTCCCGAACGAATTGAAATTCTCGAACGAACAGCCACTCTTGTTGAGGCCAAAACAGAAATATTTGCGATGCAGGCTGCAGAAGAGGGTGGCAAGCCTCTTCTCGATTCCAGAGTCGAGCTCGAGCGAGCTGTCCAAGGCATACGGGAAGCCGCACGATCGATCAACCAAATGGTTGGCCGTGAAATTCCTATGAATATCAATGCGGCCTCAAAGAATAGACTGGCCATGACCATCCGAGAACCCATTGGACCTGTTGTCGCAATCAGTGCATTCAACCACCCTTTTAATCTCATTGTGCATCAAGTCATACCGGCTATTGCAGTGGGGTGCCCCGTCATTGTGAAGCCCGCAATGACGACGCCTCTCTCATGTCTCAATCTCATCCAGTGTTTGTATGAGGCTGGACTTCCCAAAGAATGGTGTCACGTGGTCCTCTGTGAAAGCGACTTAGCTGAAAAGATGGTGATTGATCCTCGTGTGGCCCTTTTGTCGTTTATCGGTTCCGCCAAAGTTGGATGGTATCTTCGCTCCAAGGTAGCCCCAGGAACTCGGTGCATCTTAGAACATGGGGGTACTGCCCCCGTGATCATGGACTCGTCTGCACATCTTGAAGAAGCACTCCCCTTACTGGCCAAAGGCGGCTTCTATCATGCGGGGCAAGTCTGTGTCTCAGTACAACGATTGTTCGTTCACGAATCGATTGTACACACCGTCACGACAGGATTAGGTGAGTTGGCAAAAGCCATGGTCGTAGGAGATCCAATCAAGGAAACCACTGAGGTCGGGCCTCTTATTCTCGAAAGAGAAGTGGAGAGGGTTTCTCAATGGGTCGATGAAGCACAGGCGGCGGGTGGAATGTTGCACTCCGGAGGAAAATCGATCACAAGTTCCTGTTATGCCCCCACAGTCATTCTCAATCCTCCTGATGACGCCAAAGTTTCCACAGAAGAAATATTTGGCCCTGTCATCAATGTCTATACCTACAAAGATCGTATGGAGGCGATTCAAAGAGCCAACCAAGTCCCCTTCTCCTTCCAGGCAGCCGTGTTCACGAAAGATGTTGATGTGGCATTGGACACCGCAAAACGACTCAATGCGGCCACCGTGATGATTAACGACCATACCGCGTTTCGAGTGGACTGGATGCCTTTTGCTGGGAGAAAAACCTCTGGGCTTGGCGTGGGAGGAATCGTCCCGACCATGTTAGAAATGACAGAAGAAAAAATGATGGTCTTTCGATCGAATTTGATTTGAGCACGAAAAAGATTCAAGTTGGTGCGGACAGCGTTAGAAGTACAGTCAATCGAATTAAGAATGGTAAAGGAGAATAGAGATGCCTGAATCCAATGAATTAACGTTAGGACATTTCATGTCGGGATTAAAACGAAGAAACCCAGGTGAAACGGAATTTCATCAAGCCGTTGAGGAAGTGGCCACCTATCTCATTCCCCACATAATGAGGTTCCCCAAATACCATTCTGCTCAAATATTAGAGCGAATGACCGAACCAGACCGTATCATTATTTTTCGGGTATGCTGGGAGGATGATCAAGGAAATGTCAGGGTCAATCGTGGCTATCGCGTCCAATTCAATAACGCCATCGGTCCCTACAAGGGAGGATTGAGATTTCATCCATCCGTCAATTTAAGCATTCTCAAATTTTTAGGATTTGAGCAAATATTTAAAAACAGCCTCACAACACTTCCCATTGGCGCAGGCAAAGGGGGCGCAGACTTTAATCCTAAAGGTAAATCTGACAGGGAGGTCATGCGTTTCTGCCAAGCATTTATGACTGAACTCTCCAAACATATCGGAGAAAATATTGATGTGCCTGCAGGCGATATTGGCGTCGGTGCACGAGAAATCAGTTATATGTTCGGGCAATACAAGCGCCTGAAGAATCAATTCACTGGAGCCCTAACAGGCAAAGGCCTGGAATTCGGAGGCAGCAAGATTCGGAAAGAAGCGACAGGATTTGGATGTATCTATTTCATGCAAGAAATCCTGAAACACCAGTCAGACGATCTACAAGGAAAATCCTGTGCTATTTCGGGGGCTGGAAATGTGGCGCAATACGCCGCATTGAAACTCATCCAATTAGGAGCCAAAGTCATGACGATGTCTGACTCTTCAGGATTCGTTCATGATCCCGATGGTATCAACGAAGAAAAACTCAATTTCATCATCGATCTCAAGACCGTCAAACGACAATCACTTGCTGAATATGCCACTCATTACAAGCTTGATTTCCACAAAGATCAACGACCTTGGAACGTACCCTGCCAATTAGCCTTTCCATGCGCGACGCAGAATGAACTAAACGAACAAGAGGCCAAAGCTTTACTACACAACGGCTGTATTGGAGTGGCAGAAGGAGCCAATATGCCCACAACCATTGGAGCGATCCAGGCGTTCCAAAACGCCAAGATTCTTTTTTCACCAGGGAAAGCCTCGAATGCTGGAGGGGTGGCCGTCTCGGGGCTAGAAATGACTCAAAACAGCATCCGGATGTCATGGTCCAATGAAGAATTAGACAAACGTCTACGCGATATTATGATCGACATTCATCAAAAATGCGTCGAACACGGATCAGAAAACGGGTACATTGATTATGTCAAAGGAGCAAACATTGCTGGCTTCACTAAGGTTGCCAACGCCATGCTCGCCTATGGCGTGATTTAGAGCAGGCTTTTGAATGCTGGAATCTCCGATTCTCCAAGGTGGTTGAGTGATTTGAGGACCGAACAAGACCACACGATTGTTTGAGCCTGGTCGCTACTAGTGCCTCTGTTGCGGTACGCTGCTCTTTGATGTCACGAGCATGTATGAGAGTCATTCCTGTTGGGCAATTTTTACTCAACCCCTGGCACAGAGCATGATCACTTATCACCAGGACAACGGTCACAGCTTGGACCGGACGAAGACGACATGTCATGTCTGAGAGGCTCATCTCGGGCATGTGTTTCAGGATGGGTCGGAACCGAGTGAGTTGCGCTGTTGTATCAATGCCATCTCGTCAAAGAAAAAAATGGATGTCTCACCCTTCTCGAAGCACGAGCATGAAGAGAGACGAACAGCCATTACGATGAAAGGAACAAAATCATGAGCAAAATGGAAACAGCAATTTTAGCCGGAGGGTGTTTCTGGGGCATGCAGGATCTCATCCGCAAGCTGCCGGGTGTGCTCTCCACACGCGTCGGTTATAGCGGCGGCGATGTGCCTAACGCCACGTATCGCAATCATGGTACGCATGCGGAAGCCATCGAGGTTGTATTCGACCCAGACATGTTGACGTTCCGCAATGTATTGGAGCTGTATTTTCAGATCCACGATCCCACCACCGTGAATCGCCAGGGCAACGATCAAGGAAGTTCCTATCGATCAGGGATCTACTACACGTCCGATACGCAACGCACCGTCGCGCAAGAGACGATTGTTGAGGTCAATGCGTCGGGACTGTGGTCGGGAGAAGTGGTTACGGAGGTTCTTCCGGCGGGGCCGTTCTGGGTGGCTGAACCAGAGCATCAGGATTATCTCCAACGATATCCCAACGGGTATACCTGCCACTTTCCCAGGCCCAACTGGAAGTTGCCGCAACGAGTGTGAATCGCACACGTCGTTGTGCTCATCTTATACCACCGGAGGACGAACAGAAATCGTGAGCCTGCCTCACACCAAATGGAGTTAAACCTACATTTCCTTATGACTTCCCTTGAGTTGAATTCGTACGTGCAACAGTGAATGATGTCGACGAGTCAAAGAAGACTTCATGTAGTGTGCCATAGCCGCGAGTCTTACTGGGTCGATGACTGAAGATATCCATGACCGTTGTCAATTGCCCATCTGTCACCACAGACAAATACTGGTCTTTCAAGAAAAACTTCAGGATCAGGCCGCTGATGTTTTCATTCACGCCTGTGCCTGGAGAATTCCTCATCATGCGACCATCGGCGGATGAAACAGGCCGTGACAATGTGGCTGCCACACAAAGCACTTCGGGTCTACCGATGGCGACAAGGCCGTTCCCGGTACTTCCCCATGAGTGTCATGATCAAAGACTGATGGATCCGATTGTCATGATCAAAAATGGCTTTTTTCAACACTGTTCTTCTTGAAAGATTAACAATTTATAGTTTCGCCTCAATACTTTATAGCACTCTCATAGAGGTACCTATTTGTCAAGAACGCATCGAGACGATACAATCACGTTATGAGTGGACGAGATATACAGGACCTCTTGGAACGACTGAGCAACCTTCTTCGAATGGAGGTACGAACATTTGGGTTGGAATATGGATTGCAGCCTATACAAATAGAGGCCTTGACCTACCTGACACGATGCAATCGCTATTCAGACACACCACAAGCCGTCACCGAGTATTTAGGGCTGACAAAGGGTACAGTTTCACAAACGCTGAAGGTTCTAGAGCAGAAAGGGTTTGTGAAGAAAGAACAGGACTCTCACGATAAACGGGTCACACACCTGTCACCAACCCCGCAGGGAAGGAAGCTTATCGTGCAATCTCTTCCTACCAAAAGCCTGGACTCGGCACTCGCCACAACCAGTTCCTTACAAGTTGGGAAACTTGAGGAAAACCTACGCGTATTATTGCGCGATATGCAACAGATTAATGACCGGAAGACGTTTGCAGCCTGCCATACGTGCCGCTTTAATGAACAGCATAAAAACGGATACATCTGTGGATTGACACAGGAAGCGTTGAGCAAACGAGAAGTCCAGCTAATCTGTCGAGAACACGCATACGCATCATGAAGCCAGGACTTTATATCGCTTCATGGCTTATAGGGAATTGCGACTCATGATGGACACCAGGCAAGAACATGCAACCCACCTGTTTCAACGTTCAGAAGAGTGGAATCGCATCCTTCAGGGAGCTTCGGTTGATCTTCCCTCATCTTTTTAAAATCTGATAAAAAAGCCTCCGAAACAGCAATGTGTAAACATCAAACATTGCCTAAAGTCATAGCACCAGACGTAGCCGCTTTAACCCAACGCCCCAACCCTCATTTTTGAATTGTATCAAACACTGATCTTCCCC
Source organism: Nitrospirales bacterium (assembly GCA_029261235.1). Lineage (GTDB taxonomy): Bacteria > Nitrospirota > Nitrospiria > Nitrospirales > UBA8639 > Nitrospira_E. The sequence continues at coordinate 15,056 of JAJDBS010000009.1, read as the reverse complement.
TGGAAGATCGGGCACCGAGTGAAGACTTAGATAATAATGGGTTCAGGCCTGTGTGAATGCTTGAATGTATTGCTGCAACGTGGGCATGCCCCCTTCGCGACTGCGCACACCGGCATCGATTTGACCAATGTGCCGACTGAAAGTGGACGCAGCCCTATGAAAATAGACGAGCGCCTCTTGTTGGCTGTCCGTCCCGAACTGTCGAGCCAACCAGCCAATCGCCCTGCGCGCTTCTGAGAAAACGCGAATGCGGGCTGGCCCACGCAGATCTTCGTCGTTCACTGCATATGCACTACTGATAATGGCAATGAAGGCAGGCAAGGAGCTGGGGTACCCATTATGACACCGTCCGATACGTGCAGGCTGGGTTTTCTGGCCATGGCCCAAGAGTCATTAATTGACTCGATTATGGCAATAACGCAAGCCTGACCCATTTATTTATCTGCTGAGTTTAAAGTGTATTATCTCTTATAGCCTGGTACCCTCTTCTTCTTTTTCAGCTGCTAGACTCGATTGCTGCTCTAACCACTTCAAAAACTCATTTCCGGATTGAATCATGACGCCACCAGCGGATTTTGCGGATTGCACTAATGTGTGAATTGCTTCTTGTGTCATACTTTCTTCGCACGACCCTTGTTCCTCTATCCAGTGGACGGTGTTTCCCACCACGACAACGCTGCCAGATACAATAAAAGACATGACAGGAATAGCCACGAGGCTCAACGCCACAACCAACACGCATTCAGGCTCAGAGCAATTAATGGAGCCGTGCAGAAGAGACACATTTGACTCCGAGAGGTCAAGCTCCCATTCTCTTGACCAAAGTTCGCAATCTTCTGCGACGTCCTTATGCGCTGGTATCACGGTAAAGCATCCCGTGATGAGCAATGACAGGAGGAGCAAGACCGGGATCCACTTTTTATGGAAGGGTAGGAATGAAGAGAACATGATTAGGATGAGGTTCCAAGATTATCGTTCGCAATCTGATTTAAGGTGCGGAAATCTAGCTGCCCTGCGCCTAATATAAAATGGATCAGGCCTGCGTTAATGCATTGATTCAACTTGAGTATCCCCCTCTTTACGACTGCGCACACCGTCATCGATTTTGCAATATGCCGACTGAAGGTGGACGGAGTCCGATGAAAATAGACGGCCACCTCGTGGAATGTGGCCGTCACGAAATGTCGAGCCAACCAGCCAATCGTACTGCGCGCTTCTGAGAAGACTCGAGTGCTGGCTGGCCCAGACAGATCTTCGTCATTCACAGCATAACCCTACTGATAGAGGCATTGAAGACAATGAAGGCAGTCAGTAGAAGAGGCGCCCATCATAACTCCGTCCGATACGTGCAGCCAGTGTTTTCTGGCCAGGGACCAAGAGTGATTAATTGATTCGATTCAGGCAATCCTGACCGCTTTATTCGCAATGACAAGCCAGGGACTGATTTATTAAACTATTATCATCTCGCCCTCTTTCCTCTCACTCAATGTACTTTCCCTCTGGAAAGTGCCTTAGGATGTTACGCTACGCCAAATTACTGATTTTTAGTGAAACCATCATTTCAGTTGGGAGAAGATGATGGAACGATATCGCACGAGTTTGGAAGATAGCTGGGAGAGCTTTCTGCCCTTCTTGTGGTTTAACTAACCTGTCCACGAAATCCAGGGGAACCTAACATTGAAAACCAAAATTGCTCTCGGCGTTCTACTCATTGCCTTGACAGGCTGCGCCTCGATGAAAGAACTCCCAACGCCTGATCAAGACACAAGCCGTCGAGCGTAGCCTTCACGTCAAAGACGCGACACCTCTTCCACTCCCAAAAAGTGCAACAGTCAAACTAGAGACGACTGGGCTTACGATCGAACAGCGCTTTCTCGTTGGAGCCGTAGGCCAATGGTTAGGAGAACAGGGATTACGTCTTCCACCTGAAAGCCAAGAGGCCACTTACAAAATCCAGATTCTGGTTCAAAGCTTAGGAACTGAACAAAGTCAGTCATTTTTTGGCATGCCGCCCGTTCAGAGTGTGCTGCTGCCTTTCGCCTTACCAGAAATCGCCATATACAAGGCTCACTATCAAGTAGGATTCACTCGATTTCGACTTGATATTTTTGAAACAACCACTGGTCAATTTATTCGTTCGACACCCTGGTTGCAGGCCTCAACCTTTTATAATGAATATACCCTGTTCTTTTTTATTGATTTTCATCGTACAAATTTAGTCGGACCATTTGAGGACCCAATCCCCACACGGGAATTGGAAAACGATGAAACACAAGAGACGCCTTAACACTTGGCCGCTGTTCCTCGCTTGAAAATCTGAAAAAAAAGCGATGCAATAATATTGAAACGGCTACGGTCAGCTCCAGTCCTTTCTTAGCTTCCTTGGGTCGGAAAGAGTAATGTGGCCTATAGATACGTAGAATTGAGAGTCACGGTCTTCGCATTCACGGTCTTACCTGAAATGCGGGTCAAGTCTGTTCTTGCAGTTATATTGCGTGATAGATTCGGTTAACGTTTAAAGAATTATCCTGCCGTCTCCCGGCTAGCATCTCGACTCAATCTTCATCGGCTACGCCGTCGTTGAGAAATTCACAAAATCCCACAATGGTCCGGCTTTAAATCACAGGCACTAGAGATAAGTCCCGTATATAGCGGGACTTACCATGACCATTGAACAAAAGACTTGACCCACATCTTCCTGAGCCCAAGAGACTCAACCGTGTCAGGAAATATTTGAGGCGAGAAGCAGAAGGAGGTGTACTTGTGGAGGAGTATCAACAAGCTATTTCGCTTGGGTGTCCCTCGAATCCATTTCTGCGGATGTTGAGTCGGCGAATTTCCGTATGGCCGCCAAGGTCCTTCGGATGTGGTGAGAAATATGCACACTATCCAAGTATGACTGCAATCGAGAAATACCCGAAATATCCGAGCTGATATCCTTTGGCTACAACAAGGGATTTCAAACCGCCATAACCTCAGTGCCTATCAGGTTTATTGGCGATTAGAAGGATGGAGAGTATGTTTTGGGAAAGATAAGGAAAGACTGATTAATGCTCTTAATAGCAATCAGTTATGGTAAATGGTGGAGGGCAGGGGAATCGAACCCCCGACCTCAACGTTGCGAACGTTGCGCTCTCCCAACTGAGCTAGCCCCCCACACATTTTGAAGGTTGGGATAGAAAGACTGAAACCGAGAAGTTACTTCCTTAAGCAGTTCGAATTATAGCGAAGCCTGATGGATGTTGCTATCTCTTCGGCAAAAACTTTTGTTGTCTCAAGAGTTTTAATGAGCTTTGATGTTTATTTACTTGAGATATAGGCCATATTGGATATTTAGTCTCGCCCTACGTCTCTACCTTCCGAATTATCCCTCTTCGGAAAAATTCCCCGTCCTTACAAAGGAGGGGAATTTTCATTTGCCCAGTAAAACCTCATTTTCCTATTGTAATCACAGAACACCGTATTGATCGGAATCTTCATTATCTTATTGAAGAATTTTTACTGTTCGGCCTTCAACTTGTAATTTCCCTTGTACCATGAGTTGCAGGGCTTGCGGATACAGTTGATGTTCTTGTTCTAAGATTCGAGCGGACAAGGTCTCCACAGTATCCTGTCCTTTGATCTCTACCGCCTTTTGGCAAATAATCGGCCCCTCATCGACACCTTCGGTCACAAAATGCACTGAACAACCGCTGACTTTGGCTCCCCACTCCAGCGCCTGTTTTTGAGCATCCAATCCAGGGAACGAAGGAAGGAGGGACGGGTGAATGTTCACCATTTTTGAAGGGAACATTCGGATGAGGGCTGGAGTGACAATGCGCATATAGCCTGCCAACACGACGCATTCCACATCGTGTTCTTGAAGTATCTTGCCTACCGCCACATCATAGGCTTCTCGTCGATTGTTTTCTTGTGCAAACGGCTTAGGATCTATGAACTGCGTATGTATGCCTCGTTGTTTTGCGAGTTCCAGTCCTCCTGCGTTCTCTTTATTCGTGATGACAATTTTAACGATGGCATCGAGTGTGCCTTCCTGTATGGCGTCAAGAATCGCCACAAGATTTGACCCACGCCCTGAAATTAAAACTCCTAATACTAGTGCCATCGTTTAAAATTTCAGTTGGAATAGGTCAACTTGGTATCGGATGACGAACAGGGCACAATTTCTCCCATTACCCAGCCGGCCATCCCCTGCCCTTGAATCGTCTCAATGATCTTTTCAGCTTCATTCGATGGCGCGACCACGATGAGACCGACACCCATATTAAAGACCTTGAACATTTCTTCTTGTTCGATTTTCCCCGCTTGCTGAATCACCCCAAACACGGGTAAGGGTTTCCAACTCTTACGCGCGATCACGGCACCACTGCCTTCGGGAAGAATACGCGGCAGATTGCCGGTAATGCCTCCTCCGGTGATATGGGCAAGACCATGTACTTGGCTCATACCGAGTAAGGCTTTCACGAGTTTGACATAGATCGTTGTGGGACGAAGCAAAGCCTCTCCGAGCAATTCCGATAAGTCCGGCACCTGCGTTTCTGGAGTCCAGCCCTGTTCTTCAAACAAGACACGCCGAGCCAGCGAATAGCCATTGCTATGGAGACCGCTTGAGGCCACACCTATCACCACATCTCCGTGCTGAATTTTATCTTTACCCAACATTTCGGAGCGTTCAACCACTCCGACCGCAAAGCCGGCTAGATCATATTCTGTTCCGGGATAACAGGAGGGCATTTCCGCCGTTTCTCCACCAATGAGTGCGCATTCCGCCTGCCGACACCCATCCGCAATTCCTTGCACAATGGCTTCAGCTACATCGATCTCCAAATGCCCCGTTGCTAAATAATCCAAGAAAAAAAGTGGTTCCGCTCCACTCACCAGGATGTCGTTGACACACATGGCGACGAGATCAATTCCAATAGTGTTGTGGCGATTCATCATCTTGGCCAGCTTCACTTTGGTTCCGACCCCATCCGTGCCTGATACGAGAATCGGTTCGCGATATTTTTCAGAGGGAAATCGAAACAGGCCTCCAAAGCCGCCTAAATCACCCATAACTTCTGGGCGAAAAGTTGAGCGTACCAACGGACCGATTCGCTTGACAAAATCGTCCCCTCGTTGAATATCCACACCAGCATCGCGATACGTCGTCATTCCATTTCCTTTTTGATTGAATTTTCTGAAGACTGAGAAAACACCAGCTCCACTAACGTTTCAAGGTGTGCCGTCTGAGGAAACATATCAAATGGTTGCATGCGTCGAATTTCATAGCCCTTCTCACACAGCGATTTGATATCCCTTGCCAACGAGGGAGCATCACAAGAAATATATAGCAATTTCGGTACGTGTAAGGCTCCCAGCTGTTCAATAATTTTAGGATTGAGCCCCGTACGTGGAGGATCTAGGAGGATAACATCGTAGGCCCCGGATTGCACCGTCATCAGATACGATTCAACTGAACTAATTTTCACGCGACACCCAACGATCTTGTTGACGCGTAACGACTCACGAGCATCCTGAATAGCCGTAGGATTACCTTCGACACAGGTCACCAGCGCCCCCTGACTCGCCAGGGTTAAACCTAACGCTCCTGTACCCGCGTACAATTCCAAAATCCGCAGACCTTTCGAGGCCCCGACCCATTCGCCTATGGTCTTACCTAATAATTGGAAGACATCCCAGTTCGCCTGCATAAATGCGCGATAGCCCATCTTGAGACGCAATGCTCCGAATGTTTCCCATACATGATCCGCACCCCTCACAATCGGCTCCTGCTTGTTGCGTCTCTTCGAATCGCGTTCAGATGGATCCACTCGTTCGTAGATCCACCCTTTGATGTTAGGTATGTCAGCACAGGCATTCATGAGACGCTCCACATGCTCCTTGGTCTTGACTCGACCACGGAAGACTAAGAGACCTCCCCGATCCAATTGCGACCAACGGATTTCGACACTTTCTAAATTCATCCCCGGCATAGCCAGGCGGCGAAGTCCATTTCGGATTGCATCTATCACCACTCGAAATTTCTCATCAACCAAAAAACATGTCTCAACTGAAAGCAGGTGTTGAGTCCCTGCTTCAAAAAATCCCAGAAACACTCCGGCTCTCCCCGTCCCGATGCCCAAACGCAGGACTTGTCGATAGCCATACGGCTTCGGTGAAGGAACAACTGGAGAAACCTGAAGCTCTGACATCTTGCCAATACGACGGAGGGTATCTTCAAGAATCAATCGTTTTTGAGAGAGCTGTTCTTCATATTCAACATGTTGAAGCTGGCAGCCACCACATTGCCCAACTAAGGGACAAACAGGGACCACGCGGCCTTCAGCAGGATCTTGGACCTTGAGGATTTTCCCTTCGGTTACGCCTTTTCGTCGACGGAGAATTTCTACTTCAGCGGTTTCACCGGGAAGACCTCCTTCACACAGCACGACGTGGCCATCCACACGACTGAGGCTGAATCCACCAGCCACCAATTTTTCAACATGGAGAAGGTGAGTGGATCCGGGAGAGGGTGCTTCAGTGGCTACACTAGGCTTTCGAGATTTAATGTTCTGGTCGGAGTTCGACATTGAGGAGCTTAATCTTTCGGTGTAAATGACTACGTTCAATTTTTAATTCATCCGCAGTTTTGGAGACATTCCAATTATTTTCTCTGAGCTTTTGCGAAATGACTTCCCGCTCAAACACATTCCTGGCTTCCCGGAGGGAATCATAATTCGTCCCGACCGATAGTGATGGGACACCGCTTGGTGCGCGAACCTGTAAAAACATTTCAACATCTGGACCATCAATCACAGGCTTCGGGACCATAATCAATAACCGTTCGATCAAGTTACGGAGCTCACGGATATTCCCTGGCCAATCATGATGTTGTAAGGCTTCAAGCCCATGGACATTGAACTCTTTAGGCTTCATGCCCTGTTCCTCAGAATGCATTTTGAGAAAATGCTGGGCGAGCTCAGGAATATCATCTCGGCGTTCTTTTAAAGTAGGCACGACGATAGGCAACACATTGAGTCGATAGTAGAGATCTTCCCGGAAATTGCCTTTACCAATTTCCTCGGATAAATCCTTATTCGAGGCGGCGATCACTCGCACCTGAACATTCAAAAGCTTTGTGCCACCCACCCTCGTGAACTGCTGCTCTTGCAACACTCGCAAGACTTTCGCTTGCGTGGCTAAACTCATATCGCCAATTTCATCTAAAAATAACGTGCCGCCATCTGCCAATTCAAATTTCCCGCGTTTCGTCGCGGTCGCCCCACTAAACGCGCCTTTTTCATGCCCAAACAATTCACTTTCAATCAGCGTCTCTGGAATCGCGGCGCAATTTATCTCAACAAACGGTTTATTATGGCGAGGGCTTTGTAAGTGGATCGCACGAGCCACCAGTTCTTTTCCCGTGCCGTTCGCGCCAGAAATCAAAACGCGACTATTGGCCGGTGCAGCCATTTCAATCATGGAGCGAAGCCGATTCATGATTGAAGACGATCCCACCAGTTCAAATCGTCGCTCAACTTGAATTCTGAGATTGAGATTTTCTTCTTCTAGTTTTCTTTGGTGCAAGGCATTCCGCACCAAGATTGTCACTTTTTCCAAATCCAACGGCTTCTCTAAATAGTCATACGCGCCTAACTTCGTAGCTTTCACAGCCGTTTCAATTGAGCCATGTCCAGACATCATCACGACCAGGATGCCCGGGAACTGCGCCCGCAACCGCTTCAAGGTCTCCAGTCCATCCATTTCAGGCATCCAAATATCAAGGATCACCAGATCAGGGGCATCACTTCGAACAACCTTCATCCCCTCAATTCCGTTTGACGCGGTAATGACCTGATAGCCTTCGTCTTCCAGAATACTACTCAACGAATGTAAAATGGCTGGTTCATCATCGACGATACAAATTGTTTCTGCCACTAGACCTCCTCATCAAGGATGTGAATGTTGTCCACTCATACACACAGATCGATTCTTCTCACTCTCAACACTCGACCATTCAGCCATAAACAATCGCGTGTCTCACAAAGGTAAGTCGAACCGCAATACCGCACCCTTTGGATGATTATTTTCCGCATGGATGGTTCCATTGTGATCGGTAATAATTCGATGCACAATAGCCAACCCTAATCCTGTGCCCGTTCGCTTCTTCGAAAAATAGGGCACAAACAATTTCTCTTGGTCTTCTGCTTGTATCCCACTGCCATCATCGGCCACTCGCACAATCGCGCGATTTCGTCGCCAGTCGGCCTCCGTCGTCACCCACACATGGCCTTGATCATTGCTCGCTTGAATCGCGTTATCAAATAGATTCACAAACACACGACGCATCTGCTCACGGTCGCAATTCAGATCAGGTAAGCCCTCATCAAGTTGTAAGACAAACTCCACATCGCGATGGGCACTCGTGTAAAGGGAAATAACTTTTTGGATGATATCATGAAGTGACTCTTTCGACATCTTGGGGACGGGCATCCGTGCATATTTCGAAAATTCATCGACCATGCCCTTTAAACTCGTGACTTCATTAATAATGACGCCGGTCGCTTGATCAAAAATCTCTTCGAAATCAGGTGATTTCTCAAAAAACTTTTTTCGCAATCGCTGCGCAGATAACTGTATCGGAGTCAACGGATTTTTTATTTCATGAGCAATGCGTTGCGCGACCTCCTGCCAAGCCGCCGTTTTCTGGGCCTTAATGAAATCTGTTCGATCTTCAAAGACAAAGACAAACCCTAAATCTTGCCCTGCTTCATTTTGCATTCTGGAAATACTCAGACCTAAGGTCAAGAGTCTTCCGTTGGGTGTCTCGCTCTGCCCTTCCATCGACAAACTATCCGTTTGCTCGACGAGCATTTGGTCATAGGCCTTTTGAAATAACGACAAATTAAATTGCTTAAAGGCGTCATACACGGGTCGTCCACGTAATTCATCGCCTTTCACCCCTAGAATGCGCTCGCCCGATGGGTTGAACCTCGTCACCAATCCTGCCATATCGATCGACAACACGCCAGCCGCAATGGTTTCCACCACCGCTTCCGTATACGCTCGTCGTTGATCGATTTCCACATTCGACTGAATGAGTGACATGTTCATTTCGTCTAAACGAGATTTATTCGTGCGCAAATCAGTGGTCATGCGATTAAATGATTGCACGAGCGTCCCGATTTCATCCGTGGCTTTCACATCAATGTGAATATCTAAATTGCCTTTGGCAATCGCCTCCGTCCCTTCAGCCAGACGTTGAATCGGGACAGTGATACCTCGAGCGACATAAAAACCAAACCACGTGGCACCAAAAAGAATCAGTAAGGTCACCACCGCAACAAAAAGATAGGCCCCACCCTTAATGGGATTTTTCATGGATTTAATTTGACTGTATTCTTCAAATTGCTTGGCAATGGCGTCCATTTTCCGTATCAACGATTCTGGTACATAGGAAGAGACCACCACCACACCTCGCACTTGGTCGGTGTTTCCGCTTCCCATGATTGGCGCTGCCGCACGAATCAATCTCCCCACTGGAGCTTCTTGCGCTGAGGCCTGAGCTTTCGCTCTATCCAACACTTGCAAGACCAATTGCCCAACCGGAAGACTTAGCACGGTATCAGATAGCTGCGGATCCATCATTCGCGCTAAGGTTTCCATTTTTGGCGAAAAGACTTCGACCCCAGCCAAATGATATTCATGCTGCATTCTGGCCAGCATGGACTTCAGTAATTCTCGGTGCTCTGGCTTCAAGATATCTTCACGGAAAATTTCCTTACTGATCACCCGAGCCGTATCAGCCGCTAAGACTTCGCGGTCTTTTTGATACAAATGGGCGACATCCTCGGAATCTCGCAACACATGCATCACTTGATCGCTAAACCAGACGTCAATGACTTCACTAATCACCCCACTGGCAACCAGCGCCAACAGGACCGTCGGAATCAACGCAAACCCAATAAAGGCCGCGACGAGTTTTGACCGAAATCCTTTTCCGACTAAACGGTTGCGCTTTTCAAAAAACGCCCTGATTAAATTTCTGGAGAGTAAGAGCGTTAAGGCCACCAAACCCACGCCATCCAGGTAGACTAAAAACAGTACTAGCGCATAGCTGGGGCTTGGCAGAATAGAATCCGGCAAGAGTGGACCAGACAATCCATACCGTGCGTAATAGATCGTCAGAGCCAGGCACGGTAGCAGCAAGACCAACACAATCCAGACCGGGGTATAGTGACGTCGACGACGCTTGAGGGCCGCTTCGCTTGCATTTGACTGCGCTGAGGACGACTGCTCAGCTGAAGACGCCGTGCGGGGATATTTTCGGGAGTCAGGTAGATGTTCAGAGATCAGGTTCACAGGGCTTGGCATGAGTCAAGATTCATGTAACACACACTCTCTAGAATCATTATTATCGAAGGCGTGGGACTTCGCAAGGTAGAGGCATCGTATCTTGGCGATTCCTATCGTCAAGACCCTCCAGAACCTTAGTTACATGAGATGAAGAAGAAGACGAAGAAAGCCACTCAAGATGACGAAGGCACACCTGACGTGGCACTGACATATTTCATCCTCAGGGTATACAACATATCCCCGATGATGGATGCTTCTTCAGTCGACAGGTTTCCCTTCGTTTTTTCCTCAAGCATTGACAAAATATCAATAATTTCTTTGGCCTGAGGTAAATTGACGGGAGAAGGAGGTTGTTGAGGGTCCAAGGTCTCGCCCATTAACATAAGGGACGATGTGCCAAGTGAAAAAACAAACGAGGCAAATGTGAGAGGAGGCATCTGAGGATTCGGTTCAGAAGGATCAAATGAGGCCTGAGGCTCAGGCGGTTGAGACGCTTCAGGCGTTGGAGTTGACGGTTCATCAGATGCTGACCGTCCCCGTTTATCCCGAACCACGAACCCTTGCTCTTCTTCACTCATTATTCAACCTCCTTATAGAAAAAAACAGTATCATTAACAAAGGGGAGCGATCAACAAATCAGTCATTACAAAAGAGATCCAACACAGTATAATAGCCCAAACGTGAGCCCCAATTCATTTAAAAACGCTGAAACATGAAAACCCCGTCGCACGCCCCGTCTTCGCCCGTTGTTCAAAAGGAGCATTCCTCATCCGATGTCATCGACATCATGGCCACATTGCGAGGACCAGAGGGCTGTCCATGGGACCGCGAGCAAACACCCGAATCATTGAAACCCTATCTTCTTGAAGAAGTCTATGAAGTCCTCGAAGCCATTGATGCCAAAGATCCCGTTCATTTAAAAGAAGAATTAGGAGATCTCTTGCTTCAAATTCTTTTTCACAGTCAGATTGCGTCGGAAGAAGGCCATTTCTCATATCAGGACGTCGAAAAAGCCTTGGGCGAAAAACTGATTCGGCGACACCCGCATGTCTTTCAAAAACAGGACCAGAATCCTCCAACGACTTCTGGTGAAGTTGTCCGTCAATGGGAACAATTGAAACAAGAAGAAAAAGGCCCCAATCAGGCAGCAGCTTCGGTATTGGCCACTATTCCTATAGCCTCTCCTGCTCTGCAACGAGCCCTTCAAGTACAAAAGCGGGCGTCACGGGTGGGCTTCGATTGGAGCACGATTGAACCCGTACTTGAGAAATTCAAGGAAGAGCTTGATGAACTGTACGAAGCGACGACGAATGCATCTCAGCCACTCGATCATTCAACAACATCGCCCAAGACACACCCGATTGATCCCCACATTGAATCCGAATTCGGCGACGTCTTATTTTCCCTCGTGAATGTCTCACGGTTTCTTCGTATTAATCCCGAAGAAGCTCTCCGAAAAGCCACCAATAAATTTGTCAACCGCTTTCACTATGTTGAATCCCAAGCTATCGGACAAGACAAGCAGATCAAGGATTTTTCACCAGAACAACTTGATCTCTGGTGGGAATCAGCCAAGCAGCAAGAAGCTTCAACTTCTCAGTTGCCCGATTCCATCGAGAGACCTAACCCATGAGTGATGAAAAACCAACAGAGGGTCGCCGCGTTGGCATTCATCCTCTCATTGTCCTATTTGGAGTCATCTTTGGGATCTGGCTCTTCATCACCTTGATTATCCCGAAATCTAAAAATACCCCAGCACACGGACCTGGAGCTTCACCCAAGACCGTTGCGCCATTACCCGGCATTGTCTCCAGTGATTTCATCCCAAGTTTTAAGGTGACAGGCACCGTGGTTGGGATGAATGCCATGACGATACTCGTACCTGCGGCGACCACAGACAGTCAGATGATCGCGCTTCTGCAGTCATTCCAAAAAGCCCGTCTGAACGGATCACTTGTCGAAATTCTTCCGGCTACCACTCCCGAGGATAAACTGGGAGCTTTTGCGATTGCCAATATTTATCTATTTTCTGAAGAAGAATATGCGAATGAGGAATCGGCTAAATCGTTAAGTCGTGGCGCCCATGCCCCGGGTGAGTTCTACCCCAGTTCGATTCCCTATGAAGTGGCCATGGAAAAAGTCCGCGGCCATTACGTCACAGATTTGTACAATAAGAAGAAACCCGAGTATGCGTCTATTGGATTCGGCGAAGATGAAACTGGCGTCTATTCTAAACGTTACCAGCGCGTCTTTTGAGGTATCGGTCAGAGGAGACTGAGGTAAGCTTTTCTACTGTAGGAAGCAAGTGCTAGAGGATGCAATCCTTAAATGCCTATTTGGTCTTTAAGCATTTGTCGTAAGTTGCCTTTTTCAGCCTTCATCCATTGATCCAGTAATCCAAAGAGACTGCTCAGGTCATCACCTTCAAATGGACCAACCATGATATCCAACCGTTCATCCAATTGCCCGTCCGCATCGACAATCTCTAACTTCCGATCAGCAATCGCTCGAACCAGCAATTGATTGCAGCGCATTTGCTGTCCCACCGATCCTCCGGAAAATTCCAGGATCGTATTTTTAAGATAATCCAACTCGTGCGCAATTGACACTTTAATTCTCACACCCTGTGGCGTGGCCCAGTTTGGTCGCTCCACAGAATAATCATATGAAAACGCCTGCTCTTGCGGTTCACGATACGGACCCATAACATTTAAAATAGTTAAATCCGAAGGCATTGTTCTTCTCTCTCTCCTGTTAGGTTGGAGCAGATGTGGTCACCGTGGCATCCACCTGACTGATGAGTTTGGACTTTGAAGCAATTTGAATCAAACCGCCAGCGTCATTCCCCTCTGTCGGACCCGCCCAACTCTGCAACCCATCCTTTATGTGATACACGTTACCGAAATCATGCCGACTCAGAAAATCGCAGGCTAAACGACTACGGTCTCCGCCCGCGCAATAAACCATGATGAGTTCAACGGTCAACGGAATTTCCGCCAGATAACGCATCTCCAACTCTTCCACAGGAAGAAGTTGCGCTCCTGGAATACGCCGCTTGGAAAATTCTGCCGTGGTTCGCACATCCAACCACAACATGCGATCATGTTGGGATGCACCGGCCAGAAATCCTTCAGCCTCTTTGGCAGAAATTTCGTGATAGAGCCGACCCGCTCGAATGAGGTCCGTCGACGTTGGCTTGCCTTGAGCTAATAACGCAGTCTGGATTCGTAAGGGTTCAACCGTTGCTTCAATGAGAGGAGAAAGAGATTTGACTTTTTGTTCTAAATAATACTTCTCCCGCTTGATGGTTACGAGTTCCTCCCGCAAGCGCCACACCATCCACAAGGCGACCGTGGCGACAAGCAGGCCGAAAATGCTGACAGTGAGTCCGAATCCACTCATGTTAACTATTCAATGAAAGAAATGAAGAACCCAGGAGAAGAGCAAGAACACAGCGGGAGAGTGAATTGGTCGGGGCGAGAGGATTTGAACCTCCGACCCCCGCGCCCCGAACGCGGTGCGCTACCGGTCTGCGCTACGCCCCGATTATCACTCACTCAATATTTACAGGTCTAAGATCTTCACCGCCAACCCATGAGCCTCACCGACTGCTTGGCATATCAATTGGCCCTGAAGCACACTCACGCCTCTGCGCAAACCCGGATTGACTTGAACCGACTCTTTTAACCCATTTTCAACCAGCTGGACTATAAAAGGTAGCGTAGCGTTGGTCAAGGCATAGGTCGCGGTACGAGGAACAATACCTGGAATATTCGAAACCCCATAATGAAGCACTTCGTCAACGTGATAGACTGGATCAGTATGAGTCGTTTGGCGAATGGTCTCCGCACACCCACCTTGATCAACCGAAACATCAAGGATAACGGAACCCGGTTTCATCTCGTAAACCATCTCTCGGGTAATAATCCGAGGCGTCCGCGCGGCTGGAAGATACACAGCCCCGATAACCAGATCTGCCCGCTTTAGATGTTCCTGAATCATGGATTGGCTAGAAGTCACAGTCACAATGCGATTTGCATAAGAGGCATCCAATGCCCGCAATTGACAGAGATCAAGGCTCAACACCGTGACCTTTGCCCCCATGCCGACGGCAATTTTCACGGCCTCAGTCCCAACGACTCCTGAACCCAGGACCACCACTTCCCCTGATGCCACACCTGGAACGCCTCCCAGCAAGGTTCCTGACCCACCTTGTAGCTTTTCTAAAAAATGCGCCCCAATCTGCACCGACATTCGACCCGCAATTTCACTCATAGGACGTAAGAGAGGAAATTGGCCGTGGCTATCTTCTGTCGTTTCATAGGCAATGGCCGTACAACCGCTCTTCAAAAGGTTTTCTGTCAAAGCCTTTGAGGCGGCTAAATGGAGATAGGCAAATAACACATGTTCCTTCCTCAAGAACCCCCATTCTTCAGGCTGTGGTTCCTTCACTTTCACGATCAATTGGGATTCGCCAAAAACCTCTTGGGCCGTGGGCAGAAGAACAGCTCCTGACTGACGATAGGCCTGATCCTCAAAGCCACTCCCCTCTCCTGCCCCTTCTTGAACCAGCACCTGATGACCGCGCCCACATAATTCCTTGGCGCCATGAGGCGTCAGCGCCACACGGAATTCATGATCTTTGATTTCCTTAGGAACCCCAATCATCATGGACAGACTCCTTTAGTGTTTTCTGAAAAAATCAACGAAAAATTCTC
>JAJDBS010000080.1 GCA_029261235.1 Nitrospirales bacterium | reverse complement strand
TTTCTCTACAATCAGTCATCAAGCCGTGGCCCGAGCGACGGCCTTACTCAATCATCGGCCACGCAAACGCCTTCAGTTTCGTACCCCGGCGGAAGTCCTGGCGAAAATTCCTAGTGTTGCACTTCACCTTTGAATTCACCTCACTATGGAAAATATAAGGTGTCAGGAACCTTTAATGTAGCGCGGGTAAAGCATCAGCTTAGCAAATTGTTTATATGGCGCTTATTCGGGGTCGGAGTAGCGGTCGCCGCCTTGACCGGACCAACTGGTGCCGCCGACTTCTTGTGATTCCCAGAGGGCTTGGGTTTCTTGATCAGCGAGATTAGATTCTTTTTCTGTTGACGTTTCCACCCCAGCGGCCAACAGGGAGTCCTCTTTTTCACGAAATGCGTGGTTTGGCTCGGGACCTCTTCCCCGTGGAGTCTCTTTTTGTAGGGTGTTGATAGGCATAATTTCCAACCATAGCAGGGTCGGGGGTTAGGATTCCACCAATTCCGGCTGCAAGTCCTCTCCTTGTTCAACTAAAGGTGATTCAACTGGGTGAGCTAGGGTCTTCAGGGCTGCGACAATCCATCCATATCGTTCATCGGCCCACTCATTCAACGCAGTTGAAGTTTCAAAGACAATATCCCAGGCCGGAATCGAATCCAGTAAGAGTAACTGATGCGGCCGGTTGTGCCCTGGATAATACACCACTAAGACGGCTGATTTGCCCATGAGGCTGATGTCTGTAAACATATGAATCATCGCTTGCGTGGGGATTTCCACTGTCCGTGATGCTGCCTCGACAATTGGCTCGTAGACGCGATGTAAAAATTGTTGAATAGCCTCATACGGTGATTTTGCATGATGTAAATTTTGGTTTGGTGCTTCTCCCACGAGGTTATTCGTGAGATATTCCACCGCTTCCCATGCGGGCATGGCTCCGGAATTGACTAACGAGTCCATGAGGTAGGACATCCAATTCCTGGATTCTGGCAGACTTGTGGTATTCATGGTGTATTCCTCACACGTAGTCCTTTTCTGTAGGAAAAGGCTATTCGATGGTTGAAATTGAAGGAGTCTACTTTTTGGGCGGGACTGTTGACCTATTCAGTACGTATAATAATTGATACGGTCATTTCGGTCAATTTTGAGCCAGAGTTGATGAGCAATTCATTTGACAGCGCCCTTGACCATCCTTTTTTCAAGGACTTAGAATGCACAATCCGTTTGTCAAAAAATATTGATAAATCAAAGAGTTACTTTTCACATGGTCTGTTGAATACACGTGCTCTTTCTTAGAATTTTCTCAGCAGTCAATAATTCATATTTTACCTAGGAATTATAGATGAGAATCAATTATGACAAAGGCGGGTTAATTAGTCCCCTCCGCGTGAAATCCCAAGCATCAGTCGATACAGCCAATTCTGCTAGTCCAGAGAATCAAGCGAAGGTCATGCTGATCTTTCCTCCTGACTGGTATCCGTCTGAACCCTATCTGAGTCTTCCGACCTTAACGGCATTTCTTCGCGAGGCTGGGCACGAGGTCGTACAAAAAGACGTCAATTTAGAAATGTATGATTGGTTTTTTAGCGGAGACTTTCTGCGCCGCGTTCTCAAAAAAGTTCCCCAGCAGCTGGATCGTTTAAAAAAGATCTCGAGAGATCGAGATTTGACCGATGCCGAAGTGGAGTTGCAACTTGCTCTGTGTGACTGTTCTCGGAGTCGCATCGCTGAGTTGATTGAAAAGGCAGAGAAAGCCAAGCGTATTGTTCGTGCACCAGAGTTTTACGACGGAGAAAAGCTGGAGTGGGCGATTGGGGTCTTTCGAGAAGTGACCACCACCATTTCTCTCGTGTATTACCCCGCTAGAATTTGTATGCCGCCGATGGAAACCGATTTATCGTATAAGTTGTTCATGTCGTCCGAAGTGCTTGATGCCGTGTATGACACGCAGGTCAATGTCTATCGTGATGTGTTTGAGGCTATCGTGAAGCCTGCCATTCTTGCCGAAAAGCCTGATGTCATCGGCATTTCGATTGTCCTTCGACAACAATTGTTTTCTTCTATGACCTTTTGCGCCATGATTAAAGAGCAGTTCCCCGACATTCATGTCACGGTTGGTGGCAATACGGTGACCCGTTTCCGTGATGTCCTGCCGGACACACCGAAATTGTTTGCGTTGTTTGATAGTGCGATTGTGTATGAAGGTGAAACGGCCCTCTTGCGATTAGTTGAAGGTATTGCGAATGGGACCGAACTCTCGCATGTACCGAATCTTATCTTTAGAGATGAATCGGGTATTCATGTGAATACCGAAACCTTTGCTGAGAATATGGGAGCTCTGCCTCCGCCAGACTTCGATGGGTTGCCGATGGACAAATATTTTGTGCCGGAACCGATTTTGCCGTACCTGGCCACGCGGGGCTGCTATTGGGGACGGTGTGAATTTTGCGATCATGGCGAAGGCTATACCTCTGGGTACCGTACGAAGAAAGATTGGCAAATTATCGAGGAGCTCACTTTTTTAAAAGAGAAATACCAGACACGTCATTTTCATTTTACCGATGAGTCCTATCCGCCGGCACTTTTTAGGAAGTTGACGAGGAAGCTGGTTGAATCCAAGTTGGATATTGCCTGGACGACGCATATTCGATTTGAAAAAAGTCTGTTGTCTGATGAGATTTGGCAGGACGCGCAGGATGCCGGATGCAAGTATTTGCATATGGGCTATGAATCGGGGAGTGAGCGAGTTTTGCAATTGATGGACAAGGCGACGACGACTGACATTATCCAACAGAGTTTGGAGCTGTCTTCACGGCATGGGGTCTGGAATCATGTGATGGGATTTTTTGGGTTTCCAGGAGAAACCTACGAAGATGCGAAATTTTCGACTCAATTTCTGGAAGACAATCGAGAGCATGTCCATTCGATTGGGTTTGGCACATTTGATTTGAGCAAACATACTCCTGTTGCAAAGAATCCCGAAAAATTTGGTATCACGTTTTATGCGAATCCTGAATGGGATTTAGCGATGGATTATTACTTTACGGTCAAAGAAGGCTTGAGCATTGAAGATGCCGAACGAGTTTTTGAGGAGTTTGAACAAAATCATTATGCAGGGTGGGATTTGAAAATTTTTGTTCGGGAATATGTCTTTTTGTATGTTTCTTATTTTGGTTCTAATAAATTGCCCTCCTTGCAATTTCAGTTAGGTCCACAGGATCCTTCCTCGAATCTTGCCTCGGTTTAATCTTTAGGAAGGGATGACGATGACTGATACCCTCATTGACATTGACGGGGCCACATCGATAACCAAGCCCCGCCGCACGTTTAAGACCATGCTGCTCTTCCCGCCGGAATGGGTGCCTACTGCACCGTATCTGGCCCTTCCCAGTCTCACGGCTGT
>JAJDBS010000079.1 GCA_029261235.1 Nitrospirales bacterium | reverse complement strand
TGACATTTTTGATACCGACAATCCGCTTTGCGGCCTCGATCTCAAGAATCCGATCAACCAAGAGGAATGGATAACGATGGGGCAATAATGTTTGGATATCGAGTATATTAAGCTCCTCTTGAGCCATAGGGATTTCTCCTTGTTCCTTATCCTATTCGTCTTTCAACACCGAGGTACCATGAAACAGAAAACAAACTCAAACAACTACGGACTTTGTGATGCTTCACTCTCTTGATTCAACGCCTCAATGACAATATTCGAAATATCCCAACTCTCTTGATAAAACAACGTACCAGAGCTTGGCCCATGCTCTAACACTAATCCGAGATTATGATCACTCGCAATCTGAGCCACGATCTCGCTGACTTCCCGACGAAATGTGTCCTGCAATTCTCGTTGTTTTTCTTGGACTTCGCGATTCAACTCGGCTACTTTTTGTTGATACACTGCCATTTTTTGACGAAACTGTTCTTCTTTTTGTCCACGCGCAGATGGACTGAGCACAGTCCGTTGAGCCCGCAATGACTCCTCAAGATTGCGTAGTTCTTTCTGCTCTAATTCTACTAACGTCTGACGATCCTTCATAAAGGCCTTAAGCGCATCAGTGAGCTGCTGCCCTTTAGCTGTTTCTTGTAAAATTCTTTGGGGATCCACAACGCCAACGACAAGGTCTTTTGAGACTCCATCATTCACCGATGCGCAGCCCCAACCCAGAAGACTGCACAGGACGATGATGCTAGCCGATCCACCTCGCTTCCAAAAACGCAAAATCCCTGTACTCACCTGCTGCATAGCTCCTCGTTTCTGTATTCCGGCCTTGACCTAAAAGACTGATCCAATCGAAAATTCAAATACACCTTTTTTCTCTTTTCTCCGACGATCGAGGTTAAATCCATAGGCCGCACGAAGAGGCCCAAAGGGTGAAATCCAACGGACTTCCACCCCTGCTGTTTGCCGAAGATTCAATGTATAATCATCTCCTTCGGCGAAACCTTTTCCATAATCGAAAAAGAGGACACCATTTAACTTCGCATCGGGCAAGAGAGGAAAAATCAAATCGTTATTAAAAATCAATTGTTTATTGGCCCCTGCAGGATCATTTCTCGAAGTCACCGGTCCCGCACGGCCAAATTTAAACCCTCGTAACGTATTGATGCCTCCGACGAAGAAAAATTCAGGGACTGGGAGTCTTTCTCCACCATATCCTTCAGCAAATCCAATTCGCCCCCGAATGGAATGACGAAAATCCCAAAATGGAAGTGGCGTATACTTCAACGCATCGAAGGATACGCTATAAAAATTGTTGGACCCTCCCAACAGTTGAGTCCCAACACTCGTGTTAACACCAATTCGGATTCCCCTTCTGGGATCTAAGAAAAAATCACGAGAATCTCGAAACAGACTGGCACGAAATCCCGTCGTGGACTGCTTGCCTTCTTGGTCTATAATGAGATCAGGAGCATCAGAATCAACATCTCGAATATTGATACGCTCCGCGACAAGTGTAAATGTTCCCGTCAAAAACTCAGAAAAGGCTCGACCAAAGGTCAGATTGGCACCCGTCCTCGTTTCATCGTAAGTTAAAAAATTGGTGCGTGTCCTAAACCCATCGATTTGGACAGACGTTAAGGTATCAAAAACGGCCGGATTTCGAAAGGTGATAACTCCTAATGATCGACGTCCCCCCAACTGCCCTCGAATCTTCGCTAAATACCCACGGCCCAAGAAGTTACCTTCGGTAATGTCCGCGATCAAGGTGAATTGATCTAAGGTGCTAAAACCGCCGCCAATACTAAACGCCCCCGTTGGCTTTTCTTTGACTTTGACATCAAGATCCACCTCTCCTGGCGCAGTTTGTTTGGGTAAAATTTCGACGGTTTCAAAATAGTTCGTGTTATTCAGCCGTTCAAAACTTCTCTTAATCGCGGGAGAATTAATCATGTCTCGTTCATCCACCCGCAACTCTCTCCGAATCACATTATCACGAGTTTTGCTATTCCCCGTAATGCGAATATCTCTGATTCGCACCATTTCCCCCTCAGTCACCACAAAATTAACTCTGGCACTTCTCGTAGCAGGATCTGGTTCGACAGATGGACTGACTTCAGTAAACGCATAGCCCCGAGCCCCATAGAGATCTGTCACACGGGTAATTTCATTTCGAAGCTTGGCGCGTTGAAAGACATCACCAGCTTTCATATCAAGTTCTTCTTGCAATTCTTCGTGAGAAAAAATGGTATTGCCCGTATACTGCACTTGGCTGAGAATATAGGGTTCTCCTTCTATGATCGGGAATACCAGCGAAAACCATTCCTGTGTGTCATCGAGGTCTATCCGAGGCATCCCAACTTGGACGTCTAGATAGCCTTTATTCATATAGACTTCCTTGATTCGCTCCACATCATTCGGCACTTCATCCCGTCGCAGCACACCCGTATCGGAAAACAGAGACCATGGCCAAGAATATTCTTGATTAGCCAGGAATTTAAACAGCGATGTCTCACTAATGACATTTCGCCCTTCAAATTTGATCGAGCGAATATGGGCCTCTTCACCTTCATCGATATAATAGGTCAAGCGAGCCTGCCCTTCTTCCACTAAATCGACAATCGGAATAATGTGAGCATGGTAGTACCCTTTTTCCTGATAGAGTTTCCGGAATTGCTCAACGGAGACCTTCACTTGCTCTTGATCAAGAAATGTCTGATTACGAATGGTATTTTTTTCACTGAGGCTCTCCTCAGACAATTCGTCATTTCCGTCATAGACCACTTCCACCGTAAAGGGTTTTTCCGTGACTCGGAATACCACGATCACCCCATCGGATACCGGTTGCGTCAAGACGTCCACTTCCTCAAAAAATCCCATACTATAAATTTTTTGAATCTGCTCACGAACCTCTTCACGAGAAAATGGGTCGCCGACGTGTATAGACAACTTGCCAATAATGGCTTGGCGTTCTATATGCCGATTTCCGTCTATCTCAATACGTTGAATAGAATTTCCTGAATCCTGCGCCCATAAAGCGCCTGCAGAGAGGCTAAACAGAATCAGTGCAGAAAACACAACGCGGAGAATCTCCGCTGGACGCACAGCGACGAAAACCTGCTCCCTTTGCTGCGGCGCAGAAACATCTAAGCAAGGAGTGAAGGATCGACACAGAGAATGTATTTGCTGAAGTTGGGAGAAGCGCAATGAAATTGTCCAGAAGGGATACGGGATCAACACGCGACTAGCCGGGTACAATCTGATGGATCCCTAGCAATGAAGTTGTCAGGATTGTCATGAATGTGGGGAGAGGCCCCAATTAGTTGAGGTCGGAAATTTCATAAAAAACAGATGGGGAATTATATTCATGAATCTGCTTCCTTGTAAAGCTCATCTCAACCTAAGTTATGACGTAGCATGACAGCGCATTGGAACCAGCACACGAAGGACCTTGACAACTTTTTTCTCCTTCTCCTAGTATCGAAAGTTATTCAAAGAGCAGATGTCGTCGTGGAAGATCTCGAGAATTGAAAAATTCATAAATCCAGTATTGAACATGCGATCATCAAATACCATTCATTCCAGCAGCTCCCGACATGATCAGCAATGAGGATTCTTTCCTCACAACCCCTGGTTCTCCGTCCTCATAGACATTCACAAGCACTCGACGCACATACTGTGCACGAGTCCGTCATCATCAATCCAACGGATACACTTCTATGACCGAAGATACATCGGATCTCTCAACACCCTCGATTGAACACATCCCAGATGAATTGCCGCTTCTACCTGTTCGAGACATCGTCATATTTCCCTACATGGTCCTTCCCCTTTTTGTAGGACGCGATCTCTCGATCAAGGCCATCGAAGCGGCCCTGGCCTCTGATCGATTGCTGTTTCTCACAACTCAGAAAAACCAAGAAACCGACGAGCCAACGTCGGACGATCTTCATATGACGGGAACGGTCGGAGTCATCATGCGCATGATCAAGCTACCCGATCAGCGCATCAAAATTTTGGTCCAGGGCCTCACCAAAGCCCGCATTCAAGCCTTCACCCAATCAAGCCCATTTTTCACCGTCCAGCTCGAAACGCTCACAGAAGAATCGACCACGGCTCCTTTAATAGAACATGAAGCGATTATTCGGACCGCTCGCGAAGGCTTAGAAAAGTTGCTGAGTTTCGGGAAAGTGATCATGCCAGATGTACTCACGGTCATTGAGAACTTGGATGACCCAGGACGGCTAGCTGATATTATCGCCTCCAACCTCGGTCTCAAAATCGACCTGACTCAAGAAATCCTAGAAATCGCTGCCCCCCTAGCCCGTCTTTCGCGAGTCAATGACATTCTCAGTAACGAGCTAGATGTCTTGTCGATGCAACAAAAAATCCAATCTGATGCCAAAGGCGAGATGGATAAAACGCAACGAGAATACTTTCTCCGCGAGCAGCTCAAAGCCATTCAAAAGGAACTGGGCGACATCGATGATCGTACGGAAGATGTGGCGGACTTTCGCCACCGTATTCAAGAAGCCAAGATGCCAGAAAAGGTCCTGAAAGAGGCTGAAAAGCAGCTTCGACGGCTTGAGAAAATGCATCAAGATGCAGCGGAGGCTGGCACCATTCGCGCCTATCTTGAATGGCTAGTTGATGTGCCGTGGAGCCGTCGTTCGACAGATAATTTAGATATAGGCGAAGCCTCCAAAGTGCTCCATGAGGATCATTATGATCTGGAAAAAGTCAAAGAACGGATTTTAGAGTATTTGGCTGTACGCAAACTCAAAGACAAGATGAAAGGGCCAATTCTGTGCTTTGAGGGGCCACCTGGAGTGGGGAAAACGTCCTTAGGCAAATCCATTGCACGCGCACTTGGGAGAGAATTCGTCCGTATCAGTCTTGGTGGAACACGAGATGAAGCAGAAATTCGAGGCCATCGTCGTACATACGTCGGAGCACTACCCGGGAGAATCATTCAAGGGCTGAAACAAGCCGGCACCATCAATCCCGTCATTATGCTTGATGAAGTCGATAAGGTCGGCATGGATTTCCGTGGAGACCCATCTGCCGCCTTATTGGAGGTCTTAGATCCGGAACAGAACAATGCCTTTGTCGATCACTATCTTGGTGTCCCCGTCGACTTAAGCGAAGTGATGTTTATTACGACGGCGAATGTATCTGACCCCATGCTTTCCGCACTACGTGACCGAATGGAAATCATTAACATTCCAGGGTATTCGGAAGAAGAAAAATTTGGCATCGCGCAACGATACCTCATTCCTCGACAATTAGAAGAGCATGGCATTACCAATGACCATCTTCATCTCACAGACATGTGCGTCACACACATTATTTCTCACTATACAAGAGAAGCCGGAGTTCGAAACCTCGAACGGGAATTGGCCACCGTGATGCGAAAAGTTGCCAAATGTATCGCTGAAGGCAACATCAAGCAATATCGCGTGAATCCGAAAAACCTTCAGCAGTACTTGGGCATTCCAAAATTTGTTCCAGAACAAGAGCAGGAAAAAGATGAAGTGGGCGTGTCCACGGGACTTGCCTGGACAGAAACCGGAGGTGATGTCTTGTATGTCGAAGCCTCGACATGCAAAGGCAAAGGTCTGTTGACGTTAACAGGTCATCTTGGGGACGTCATGAAGGAATCGGCTCATACGGCGCTGAGTTTTATTCGCTCCCAAGCCAAACAATTGGGAATAGACCCAAATCATTTTGCCAAACACGACATTCACCTTCATGTGCCTGCAGGCGCGATCCCTAAAGACGGACCGTCCGCTGGGATTACGATTGCCACGGCAATGGCCTCGTCTCTTAGTCTAGTCCCAGTCAAACGCGATATCGCCATGACAGGTGAAATCACCTTGCGTGGTCGCGTTCTCCCCATAGGAGGCTTAAAGGAAAAAGTTCTTGCCGCGAAACGAGCGCACATTCACACGCTTATTATCCCCAAACGCAATCAAAAGGATTGGGATGACATTCCGAAACACCTCGTGCAAGGGCTAGAATGCATTTTCGTGGAGAACATGTCAGAAGTCCTCAAATCGGCCCTACGTGCAAAAGGTCGGAAAACAAAAACAGTCAAGAAGGCCACAAGCCCGTCGCAGGCGACTTCAGGACTACGTAAAAAAGTGGCGTCATCAGCTACCGCGCGAACACGTCTACGACGCAAGGTGACCAAGGCTCCCTGAGCCTCAAGCTATGTCGCCAATCCGCAAATCGGCGCGCCTTTCGAATTTCGGAGAGTTTCAACTCATTCAATCTCTCCCACGTCAATTTTCCACACAAGGCTTTCATCCAACTGTTGGAACAGGGGATGATGCCGCGGTGTTCCCACCTTCGCCATCGAAGCAGGTCGTCCTTTCAACAGACCTTCTTGTGGAAGACATTCACTTCTCGCACAAAACGTCAACTTTTTACGACATTGGATATAAGGCAGCCGCATCAAATCTCAGTGATATCGCGGCAATGGGCGCCACGCCAACGGCAATTTTTGTCGCCATTGCCTTGCCACCCTCTCTTACCTACGAAAATTGGCAAGAGTTCTATCGAGGGCTTGCAAGACCTTGCAAAGACCATAAGGTCCAACTTCTTGGAGGCGATACCTCCTCTTCACCCGCCTCATTATTTATTGCCATCACGATAACTGGCGAAGTACATCCCCGACATATCCTGACTCGGCAGGGAGCGAAGAGTGGGCATCTAATTTACGTCAGTGGCACATTGGGCGACTCAGCAGCCGGACTCGCATACCTCAAAAAATACAAGCGGCCACCCCAACTTGCTAAGATCTCAAAGCGAATGAAATATATTGTAGAACGGCACTTGCATCCCACAGCTCGAATAGCTCTTGGACAATTGATTGCATCGCAACCCTATGCTTCTGCTGCCATGGATCTATCCGATGGATTATCTGGCGATCTCAATCATCTCTGTCGACACAGCCAAGTTGGCGCTCTCATTTACCAAGAACAGATTCCGATATCTCAACACATGAACAAGTATGCGATCCAGGTTGGTGCCGATCCATTGCATTGGGGACTTCACGGAGGGGAAGATTACGAGTTACTGTTTACGGTTCCTCACAAATGGCAAGATGAACTAGAACAAATCGCAAAAAAAAGACGTATGCGCATGACCCAAATCGGGGTCATTCAACCTAAACGGTTCGGCATCCGAATAGAACAGAGTAACGGAAAACAAGAAAAATTAGTGTCTTCTGGCTATGACCATTTTATTGAATAACATCTGTCCCATGAGGCCTTCATGCTAGGCATGGAGTCTCTTCGCCAAAAAATCAATCAGGTTCTCCACCTCCAAGAATCTCCACATCGAACAGCACTGGCCTTCGCCGTCGGAACCTTCATTGCTTTTGCCCCTCATTACTTTCTGCATACAGCCAGCGCAGCATTCTGCGGGTGGATGTTTCGGTTAAATTACGTGGCCATCTTTTTAGGAACATTCATCAACAATCCATGGACGACGATCCCGATACTAGCCGCCAGTCTGTATACCGGCTTGTTTCTCATGGGAGAATCCTCTCACACTAATATTAAATGGCATGAACTCACTATGGATAATCTTTTTGAGATGCTGTCTCCCTATCTCATCCCTTTTATCCTTGGCGCGTGCACCCTCTCCGTCATTAGCTCACTCTTGGCCTATCCACTCATGCGATGGAGCATTACCCGTTACCGAAGCGTGACGCACCACACCTCCGCATGACCCCATTGATCATTCTTCTTTACTCAAGATCTGAAAGCTAATTCGCATGCAACCCCAGGAAACATCTTCCCCTCCATTTGATGGGATCGCTCTTTTAGCAGATCCTATTCATGGCTATATCTCACTCACCGTCCCCACGGCACAAGCCTCAACGACTGAACAAACAGAAAAAGACCTGATCGACTCTCCATGGGTTCAACGCCTTCGCTATATCTTCCAACTTCAAAGCGCTCATTGGGTCTATCCAGGGGCGGAGCACACACGCTTTCAACATTCGTTAGGGACCATGCATTTAGCCGGACGATTTATCAAACAACTCTACCCTTCCCTACGTCAAATAATTCCGGATCTTCCCTCCTACCCTTTTCTGGAAGAATTTGTACGAATCACCGCGTTGCTCCATGACATCGGACATGGTCCCTTCTGCCATTTCTTCGACCATCACTTTCTTCATCAATATCATTTGACTCACGAATTGGTGGGACAACACATTATTCGTGATCACCTGGGATTAATCATCAAAAACATTCAGCGCAGTCCATCTGGTTCATTTGCACAAGGGGAACAGCTCAATCCTGAGTACATCGCCTTTTTGATACTCAAAGATCCGAACCAATCGACGAAAGACCTGCCACCTTGGGTAGTTGCCTTACGTCCCCTTTTAGGTGGAATTTTCACCCCTGACAATTGCGACTATGTCTTGAGAGATTCGTATATGTGCGGAGTTGCCATAGGCCCTGTTGATATTGAACGTCTCCTCCATTACACGTTTTTTTCATCTCACGGACTGACAATCCATCAGTCTGGACTATCAGCACTCCAAATGTTCCTCCATGCTAGGCTTTACCTCTATGCCAATGTCTATTACCACCGGACCACTCGAGCCATCGATCTTCATCTTCAGGAAATCTTCCAACCCACGATGGAACTCCTGTTTCCACATAATCCTCTTAAGGCCTTATCTCGGTACTTATATTTGACAGACTGGCACGTCATGGAATCAGTTCGATCGTGGCCAAAATCACGTCATCCCGAGAAGAGACGACTCGGTATCGAATGGACCAAAATTCTAGGACGCCATGTGAAATGGAAAACCGCCTTTAGTCTCATGGTGCCCATCCCTCAAGAATCCGTATCATTTCAACCACAAACATTCTTAACTCGACTGCGAAAATCTCTGCCACAAAAATTGCGGAAGGCAGACATCCGAGTGGACGTCGCATATAAAGACCCGCGCCCCATCAACTTATTACAGATGGGAGGATTTCAAATTTTTGTGTGGAATCCCTCAACAGGTAATGTGGACAAAGAAACCTTACAGACGTATCTGCAACATCTGCCTGCTCGAATGATTACCTTACGGATTTTCAGTCAAGATCATGCACACGATGAAGTTTTGGGAAATGCGGCAGAAAAAACCTTGCATGCCTATTGGCCAGAGCTATTAAATCCATGAATAGCTCTGAGAAGATAACCAGGGGGAAATTGCTAGGGAGCTTTCGAAGAAAGCCAGTCAACTTGAAGAGGAGAAAGGCATCTAGAGCATCCTGAAAACCTATTACATCTGCGAACTCAACAACGCATAAATATCTCGAGAAATAGTATGAAGTTGTCCTTTACTAATATCACTCGATGATCCCAAGACAGAATCCTCATACTTTACTCCAATATAGGCATACAAAGATTTCAAGAAGATTCGTACTTCATGAAGACATGTTTTTCGGCGAAGAATCATTTCCTGCGTTGGTCCAGATCGAACGGTTTGAAGAATAGTTCTCGCGCGATGTATTCCCATATGGGCTCTTAGAATTTCTGAACGCCCACTTTCGGCAATGGCTTCTCGTTCATCCTCATGAGCGTCATAATAGTCCACTAAATTCAGGATTTCTTCCACATTATCTTTTTCATACATGACGCAGTGGCTCCTATCCTGAAACAAGTCTTCTAGTCCATTCGTAATACGCTCTGTGAGAAGACAGCTTCCTGATCCAATCCCTTCAAACGTACGAAAATTAAGATCATTAGCCATACATTGATTTAATATCATTTTTGACTGCTGAAAAACTTTCACCCATTCTCCTGTAGCGAGATGTATTGGGAACTTCTTTTGTATGGAACGTAGTAAATGAATGCGTCCTGGATTTAAATGACTTAATCTTCCCACAAAACACAAAGGATGTATTTTGAGAGTTTGGGGAGCCGAAGGAGGAACAAATGGGGCAAACACAGGGAGCCAAGAAACAATTTGACGTGAAGAGTCACGGAGATACTGAGGGACAAAATCTTTTTGTGCTACAAATACAAAATCAAAAACAGCCGAATAGGCCCTATGCCATGACAAATGGATATGAGAATCAATGGCATACCAAGCAAGAGGAATCCCCACATTCTCGAGTTCTAATATTACCGGAAAAGAGCTATCGTCAGTGAGTAAGACAAGGTCTGGATTCCAGTTTTTTGGCAAACCACGTAATACCTCCTTTATTCGAATAGGAATAGTTGAATTTTTGATATCACCTCCACCATTCGTAGAAAAGGTGAGAACGTCGTGGCCTAGCTCCTTAAACGCTAATGCTAGACAAAGATTTTCTAATAGTAAGATTTTCAAAGGATCAATCTATCTGATGTGTAGAGCAGAGAAGAATGCCCTTGCAGTTAAAAATCAACTGCTCAACATTTTATGCCGAACGTGTAGAGCTAAAAATAGAAAACGACCTATCTTCGACTCATCGTCTTATTCAAAAGAGGGCATGGGTGTTTGTTGGAGTCGAAAACGCTGGAGAGTAGCTTCAGATCGTAGGACATGTCGGATAATGGCTTCACGATCATCTGGGGCTATCTGAGAAAATTCAACGGCGATCTCAAATCCTGGTTGCTCGCCTTGTGTTGCCGGTTCAATACGGATGATTTTTCCGACAGCCTGCATCGGAACAAACGGTCGCAAGATCAACCGTAACACCAGATAGGAATCTACGGGGAATTCTTGTTCTGAAAAAAATCGAATTCCGGACCCACTGAGATTTACTTTTGCTAATTCGGGAATAACTCCTTTCAGGTTTTTATCTTTCCCTAAGGTCCGAAGTATCGAAGTCAGCATCCAATCAATACGTGTCACCATTTGTAGCAACAACGGATCACGGATAGTCAGATCATTTTCATCGACCATGGCCTTCACAAGATCCGGAGACACCGCCAATTCTTCCCATTGCCACTGACTAAATGCCGCTGCATCAAGTTCGACAGGCTCATAAGAAAACGCAACGGGCAATTCTATCCAAAGACAAATGGGAACATCGGCACGACAATCCTGCCGACGATCTTCAGTAGCTATCATGCCTTGATCCATTTTTTCACCTGTAAGCCTTCCCATATCTTCACTCCCTCAACACTGGATCGTCATTTCAAAATGGTCAAAGAGAACGTCTGCGCAAGGATTAGAGTCGCTAAGGTTCCACTTTGCCTTGGAGAGTTCGAAGCTCAACGAGAAGATCACGAGCTTGTTCCGCAGCGACGTGAATTTTCTCTAATTGTGGCTTGAGTTGCGCATCTTCACAGCGACGGAGGGCTAATTCTGAAAACACAACAATAGGCAATAATTTATTTGAGAGCGAATGCAATAATGTACCTATGGGGGAAGAAATGCCTATGTTGCTAGGAATGGGTACTTGCGAATCAATAGTCTGTTGAGATGGCATATGTATCCTACAAACAAAGGGTTTCCGTGTGATTTCGTCTTGTCAAACGATTTGAACTCCATGCCATGCTTATTTCATTTCGCAATTGTTATACCTAAAACTCTTTGTGCTTATCTCATTTAAAAATAAAAAAACAGCTGTAATTTTTTAAAAACTACTCAGAAACTATCCTGTGTGACAGACAACGATCACCCCATTCGTCAATCGTTTGACAGCATAAGACTCATTCGATTGTGCAGCGGAAAAAATGAGGTAAAAGAGAAGATATACTTAAGGAAGGTCAAAGAGGGTATGTATTGAGAATCTGAAAAAGCAGAAATGATTAGACACTGAAGTGATGTGAGACATGAACCGCGCTTTGGTTTCCCCACTGGCGTCTTAAACCCTCAAGCCGACGACGATGCTGTTGTGCTTCCCCAAGCTGATCTTGTATGAGGGTCTGTACATCACGAATGCGAGTGATGATCCATTGATCGATATGCATGAGTTTCTTGGCAACATCCCGAGGTAGCCCTTCGAGAGACCCAGCATTCGTCCGACGATCATAGAAATGAGCAACAGAGTCCCACTTCCCTAGTGTGGCCGCTTCCATAGCTTTATGTGTCAATTGCTCGAATATCGTTATTTCCGCCTTGGCCTTGCTCATCAATTTACATTCCTACCGCCTGCGGCGTTGCACCTTGAATAGCCAATTCTTGCCAGGCTCCCCTGATCGCACTCATACATCGAATGGGACTTTCTAAACGGCCAGGTTCATTTTTGAGATTGGCTTGAGTCAGTTCAAATTGAATGTATTCGTACAGCCGCTGTAAATCCCTGGCAACAATTCCTCCTTCTTCCATATTTAAGGAAGCCGATAGCTCCCCGACCACTCTAAGTGCTCGATCAATAAAGCGCGCCTTATCTTGGAAATTGAGAGCCACAATGCCTTCTTGAGCGAGTTTCATAGAAGAAATCGCTCCATCATAGAGGAGGACGACGACTTGAACTGAGGATGCGGTTGAAATCTGTGTTGTTGCATAGGCCTGAGCACCAACCATCATGGGTATCCCTTCCTTAGGATAGAATTGAATCTATGACGAGGAGTTTGTTGTTAAATTTGAGAGGGCAGAAAGTTGATTCTGCAAACTCGCCAGTAACCCATCCAAATTACCAAATTTAATACGCTGTTGTTCCTCAAAGCGAAGCAACGCGGCTTCCCTTACCGAAATTTGTTCTGCAAAATCGTCGATTTGATTAGTCAGGGATTTTTGTCGAATGGTGAGAGCTCCAAATTCCACATCATCCAATGCATCAACTGCATCAACGACTAACTCTGCTATTCCTTCGGTGCCTGCTGTTGGATTCTGAATAAACAAATCTCGAACAGCGGAATAATTTGCACTGAGGACGGTATCAAGTGTGTCTTCGTTGAGTTTAATCGTGCCATCTGCCGTCTGGGTTTCAAACCCAATCTGGGAAGCACCCGTATACGTGCTTAATCCACTAATTTGAGAAAATGTCGATTGTCGTATTCGGTCAAGAACCGTTCGAGCAAGAGAGTCCCCCACAAAAAGACCTCGCTCTCCCGATTCCACATCAAAATTCGTTCGTGCGTTCACAAATCCCACAACTTCATTGTATGCAGCCACAAAGGAGGAAATTCCCTCTTTCACAGCCGTATTATCTTGCGCCACCGAAATCGTGACCGTATTGGTGAGGTCTGCAGCTTGGAGATTCAAGGTCACACCAGAAATCACATCCGTCAGGGTATTAGTGGATCGATTAATCGTCACGGCATCAAGCGTCTCATCACCAAGGACAATCTCAGAATCTTGTGCGGCTTGAAAGGTATCAACGCCACCGGTCGGGTCGGTACCTGTGGCATTTAGTGTCGTATCGTCAGCAGAAATGGTGATCGCATTGCTTGCGCCAGAATCATTTGCAGATAACACTAAGCGGAAAGCTGGTGTGGACTCGGTACCTGTATTCAGAATGGACGCACTCACCCCAGCCCCAAGATCGTTAATCCCATTCCGTAAGTCTTCTAGGGTTCCACTCGCATCCAGACTCACCGTTTGAGTCGAGCCACTCCCCACAGCAAATGAGAAGGTGCCAGTTGAGCCACTGACAATATCCGTATCACTGGCCAAGACGGCGGTGGCCGCCTTGGACACAATTTGATGGGCCGAAGCCAATTGATTGACCTTCACCGAATGAGTACCGGTAGTCGCTGTTGACGAAACACTGGCGGTCAATAAGGTTTGAGAACTAGCAGACGTGGTCGTAAGTGTATTTTTATCGAAACTGAGACGAGTCCGAATTGAATTAGCAGCAGTTTGCAGGCTAAGTAATTTACCGCCTAGCAGACCAAAATCCGTTTGTTTTGCCTGGGCAGCAAGCTTTCGTTCATTGATGCGATCAATCGGAACTCGTTCGGACTGCACGAGCAGGTCGACGATCGGCCCAAAATCGACACCGTTTCCAAGTCCACCAAAACTGATCATGCATTACTCCTTGAAAGAAATCGCGGATACCACATGAAATGAGAAAGTCTTAGTAAGCCGTGCCACATCTGTTTGGAAAAAATATTTTTCTTGTGAAACACACAACAAGCTAGAAAAGCACGCTAAACATTTTCTTCCACAAGTAATCCCGACTGATCAGCAAAGAACCGATCCAGTTCAAGCACTTCCTCAGGAGGAAACTGTTTGATTAATTCCCCAGATTCTTTATCAAGAATACGAACAACAACTTGATTCAATTCTTCGTCAACAGATAATTCGATCTTTGGCTCAATATTTTTTAAGGTATTTTCCAGGCGAGTGATGACTTCTTTTATCTGTTCCGGAGCTTGTTTGGGAACCTGGGATTCCTGAAGTTCCGCAGACTCTTTTCGGTCAGCTATCTTTTTATCAATTCTGGGAAGCTTTTCTGCCTCTGCCACCTTTTGACTCTCACGCACACGAATTTCTTGTCCGACAGACACCGTAATAATAGATGAGGCATTTTGTGAAATGGTTGAAATCATAACAGATACCCCCATTTTTCAGGATGGAGACCAGGTCAGAAAACCTGGCCTCCTCCTAAAAAACTTTTACTGCAGCAAGGAAAGAGCCTGCTGCGGCAACGTATTGGCTTGCGCCAAAATTGACGTACCAGCCGAGACCAAAATTTGGTTTCGTGTGAATAACGCCGTTTCAAAAGCAATATCGGCATCCCGAATCCGTGATTCAGCTGCCGACACGTTTTCATTTGCGACTTCAAGATTTTGGACTGCCGCATCAATTCTGTTCTGCAACGAACCAACATTGGCTCGAGCAGACGCCACAGCACTAATAGCACTGTCAATTGCGCCCAGAGCTGTTAATGCCGATTCGGACGTTGACACATTTGTAGTCGTCAGGCCCAAAGAATCTTTGTCCAAATCATTTAAGCTAATTGAAAGTGTGTCATTGCCTGAACTACGGAAACCAACTTGGATAGACAGGGATTCGTTTGCATTTGAACCACCATCCCCACTCAACAACTTGACCCCATTGAATTCTGTTACTGCAGAGATACGATCAATTTCTGAACGAAGAGCTACGAATTCTTGATCCAAGAATGATCGTTCGTTTGAACCCAAAATGCCACTGGCTGATTGTTCGGCCAACTCACGAAGCCGAGCCAAAATTCCACCAATGTTACCAGCGCCACCATCTGCAATTTGCAGCAAACTGATACCGTCGTTGGAATTCCTGACGGCCTGATTAATGCTTCGAATTTGGGCTCGCAACGTTTCTGAAATACCCAAACCGGCAGCATCATCTGATGCTTGGGTG
The DNA here is from genome assembly GCA_029261235.1 of Nitrospirales bacterium. Taxonomy (GTDB): domain Bacteria; phylum Nitrospirota; class Nitrospiria; order Nitrospirales; family UBA8639; genus Nitrospira_E. The sequence continues at coordinate 84,730 of JAJDBS010000079.1, read as the reverse complement.
ATTCGTAAACCTGAGGAGAGTCGGGCCACTGACCCTTGCAATTCTCTGGTGGAAATACCCAAGTTTCGTTGGGCAGTGATAGACGCGATGTTGCTGTTAACGACAAGTGCCATAAATTCCTCCGTGATGGCTGGGCCTCAAAGGATCCGTTCCTTGAGGGAGAATAAGTAAGATAAGCCGAAGGGCCTCCTTAGAGATTGGTCAATTGACCAATTTCGTTGTCTCGCCTACTTATCGACCACCAAAATGAAAACTTGAGAAGTTCGTGAGACACATGATGATTTTTCTTTTCACAACGGTGTAACTTCACACAACTCAATAGAACAGACACGTTCTCAAGACGTCAAAAGAGAAAATATTCAGTTGGGCAAGCGAGGGATGACCTCATACTCCAACATATCGGTCACCCGGACTTCGTCTAAGTTTTTTCGCGCATTCATTAATTCATTGACCCAATGGGAAAGATCTTGGGATTCCTTTGGTAGCGCTCCACGGACCGCTTGCTGATTCTGGATCCATTCCAAATAATCGGCTATTTGACCAAACCATTGATCCAGTTGCCGCATCCCCTTTTTCCCCTGGCGAAAAGCTTCAACTAACTGTTGAGCAGTCATACGAAGTTGGCATCCAAACTTCTTGGCCGTTTGTCCTGAATTTTGGAGAATACTATCCATTCGTTCACTTTTAGCTGAAATACTTCCAAACGTGCTCGCAACCTTAGTCAATGTAAGGGGAACCAACTCCCGATCAGTCATGCGCTGATCGCCTACAACAAGCTGGGTGACCATTCGTCCTTCGACTTGCGCCCGATCACTTAAATCCGCCAAGACGTCCTCTAAGCAATCCGTATCGCTCACTTCCCAGGTTTTTTCATCCAATTGCACCAACATAGAGATCCCTCCTTGAAGGTTCAGGTGAGTATTGAGTGAGATGCTCAAAGGTATTCTGAGCTCTTGATCGCACAGTATGAAACGCCATCGTGTATTCCTCAGCCATACTACCTAAGGTCTGACCTTCAAGGTTGAACGTCTCACGAATACAAGCCCCCACCAGAGGGCCAAAAGCCAAAGAAAATCTCGTGATTTCTTTTAGGGCCAAGCTTTCATATTTTACGAAATTTTGAATGGCTTTTAATTGCGCAACAGGTATCGGCTGTTGATGACAGAGGTGAACCATTTGTTTTGTCTGTTGGCACAAAACATCAATGCGTGGAGCCACCTCTTCCCACAAATGCAGATCCTCAAGGGCATGAGGAGGCGAAGACGATATTGGAGGAATTTGACTATTCAGCCCCGTAAAAAGTTCATACCAATAGCGGCGCCAATATGCGCCATACCAGGTTGTGCGATTTGGCCCATAGCCAGCTCGCAGTACAAACGAACCTAATTGATCTCCATCTATTGCGCCTTCATAGATTCTAATTTTTGAGGCGAAATTTGGCCATGACCCTCTCTCCAAGATATGAAGGCATAATTCGCTCATCTCTTGAGGAATAATCTGATCTTTACAAGCATGATGCGGACAAATTTTATCGAAACCACAAGGCCCACACACAATGTCAGGTTGCACCACCCAATGCCCCGGCCCAAAGGGGCCTGTCTCCCAAAAATCCACATGTCCGACCGACACATTCAGAACCGGAGTGTCCACCCCCACAGCCATATGCATAGGACCTGTATCATTCGTCACCATCAATTGACATTGTTGCAACAATGCAATGAGTTCGGGGATTGAGGTTCTTCCGACCGCTTCGCACAAAATCCCCTGCCCTCCGGCTTGTTGGTACGCTTGCACCGCCTCTTTCACCGCCGGTTCTTCTTTTTTCGTGCCAATCAACACAAAGCCGATAGTTCGCCCCTTACTAAGATGAGCCATCACCTGGCCAAAATATTCAGGACGCCAGGCTTTCATGGGATCACTTGCCCCAACTTGTACCGCCACCCATACTTTGGGAGCACCAGAATCCAGAAGAAATCCTCTGGCCCAGTCCTGTTCGGCTTTCGCCACCATGAGACGGATCGGATGATAACGTCCAGGGCCACTTCCTCCGAGTGAATACAGATCGGCAATATTGAAACGATTCATCTGTCGGTATGCGTGTAAATCTATGAAATATTTCATCCAGGAATTTTTAACGAGAAAACTACCATCATCTGTTGTGGTCATCCCCCGTTCATCAGCACAACCAAAATATTTCACGAGAAATGCGCTACGTCGATTAAAAGTTAAATTCACAACTCGGTCATATCCCACGTGAAGCAACGGTTTAGCCCAATTCGCAAGATCGTGATATAGCGTCACCACATCCCGTGCACACACTCGACTATCATCCATTAATTCTTGAAAATCGTAAGCCAACACGTGTCGAATACTTGGAAGGAGTGAGGCCACACAGGCAAATTCTTTATCGATAATCAAATCAATCTTCACCCCAGGCCATTCTTCTTCTAAGCGACTCAGCAAAGGGATCATCTGAATCAGATCCCCCATTCGCGTGATGTTTATGATTAAGACCTGCTTCATATAAAATCGCGTGTTTCCTGACGATATTCATCCATCATGAGAATCAACAACTCTTCACGCCTCAACTTGGTCTCAGGGTTTTTCTGGCGAATAGCATTTGCCAAATCCACGAGCTCTACTCGATCAGTTTTAGGAAAAGTTTTTAAGAGGGTCTGCAATTCAGGGCAATCCTGGCTACGTGTCAATAAGGCTTCGGCTTGGCGATCACCTTGAAGGATCGCTCCAATACGGTCGGGACAAGCGAGACCCATTGTACTTAACATGGTCTGCATCCGATGAACATAGGTATGCGAGTGAACCACACGTTGCCTGGACTTCTCTGCCATAATTTTCCGCAGCTCTGGTTCATGGAGGTACGTTCTGACAACTGGAAGCAATTCATCAGGATTCCGTACAACGGCCATCATGGAGTCATCAAAGATTTCAGGTAATAAGGAACGATGATCAATAACTTGAAAAGCCCCACAGCTGGCTAATTCAAAGGTTCGAGGGTTGACACCATCACCATCAGGATCAAAACCGCTTCCTGTGTAGGAATGAAGATTCACATTGACTGATGTGGCATTGAAGATTTTCACGCTGGTTTGCGTATCGATGCGAGCACCATTTCGTTGAAGGACCAATGCCAACGCCCCTGCCCTATCCCATTCATTACCCCACAACTTAAAAGTCCACTCCTTCCCCAACAACACTGGGAGAATCTCCCGTCGATTACGATAGCCAGCACCCAGAAACGAAACATCTGCTCCGAGCTCCAATTGATCATCACATGTTAATGTAATGGGTTGATGAAGAGTCGGATCTGCAGCCAGTGGCAAATAGGACACGTGAGAAGCCCCCGCGTTTTTAAAGGCTTCCATACAAGAGGCTTGTTGCATCACAAACCAAAAATCATAGCCTTCAATCATTTGTTGCCAATAGGTTAAATGACGAAAATTTTCCACAAACCACATGGCCGTTATCACTTTTTTACGACGCATTTGTTCCAACACCGCCATGGACAAGGGAGCCTGTGACATCGCTAACACCAAATCCGGCGGATCTTCGGCGACATGGGCCAGGGTAATGACCCCTAACGTATCGCTAAAACGCTGCTGCACCGTCATTCGAAGTCGGCTATCTTGTATGGCATTCAAATTCTGAAACCCCGGGGCATGCAAACTATGATCGACCCAGCTCACGCGGTGCCCTAATGCTTCTAACGCTCGCACCATATAACCGGCGATGGGGAGGGAACCTCCATAAATCGGACCGACCACCATAATATGCAACCGCCCACTGACTCCTTTGGCCAATTGATCACGTAGACGGGAACGAAAAGTCTCATACTCTGCCTGATGAATCATTAAAGCCGGTTCATACGTTAAGAGCCGAATGCGTTTCGCCTGGCGAGCTACCTGTGAGGCGAGAGACTCCGGTTGACCCCACACCCAACACACTCGTTCCCCCCACCCATCCAAAGACCGCACGGCCAACCCATCAACCAGTTCTGATAGATTAGGCACAACAACGATAATGATCGAGTCCTGTGGCAACTTCGCGAGCAAGGCTTCTACATGATAGAACAAGCCCAGACCCAACACGATCAACGTTTCCCCAGATTGACAATTTCCTATTTGATGATCAGCCCATCGCTCCGCTTCACGCAGAGGATCATAGGCACTATGAATGTCTCGGTTCTTGTGCATCGCCGTAGGAACACCGGATTTAGCGCTTTGAATCCTTAACACTCCCCCAGAGGTTTCAGCTATTTTCGCGGCTAATGCCGGATCGTGCTGTCGCAGGATTTCTAGATTGCGTTGAAATATATTCATAGTTGCTAACCTGCTATCTTGGCATGGCTATTAGAAACCACTTGATGATTGGACAAACAATGAGACAATTGACTCCAAGCCTCCTCTCTCTGCGTGATACCAACTTCTGAAGCCTCCCCACTCGTATAAAACATTCCCCATTTATCCCGTTTACTATTCCATAATTCCCATTCCAATAAGCCTGTGCCACCATCTTGATCTTGCATGAGTTCAAGCGTTTCCAACACCGGCCAAGTTGATGGAACGTGAAGGTACTCTTTGTCGTAAGCACCATTTATACTGGCGGTCGATGGAGTCCCCCGGTACTGCCACACATAATGCCCTACCCCATAAGGACCCGTTTCATGCACGCGAGCTCGAGAAAAATACCAGCCAATCGCCCGTGCACCACAGGCTACCCCTAAGTGCAAGGGACCAGTATCTGAACCAACGACCCACTGACATCGATGAAGCACATTCGCCAGTTGTGGCAAAGTAGTCCTCCCCACGCAATTGAGTATTCGTGACAAATAGATTGTCGAAAGCTGATTTTCTACGGCCATCCCGATTTCTCGTTCACCTGCCCCCCCAATAAGCACACACACACTATTAGGAAGATGTTCAGCGCATCCTTCAATTAACCGTTTCCAGGTCGCCACTGGCACACGACGATCGGCGTCTCCAGCCCCAAGCACAATGCCAATCTTGATCAAGGATGAATCGTTGATTATTTGAGTGATATCCCCTGGTAATTCTAAATCAGGAGGTTCAAGAATTGGCGTCAGCGCCGGAGGCATTACGCCACAGATTCCACAAAAAGCATCGGCCAAATGAATACGGTTGTCCCCTCGCTCACAAGCCACTTGGTGCAGGTAGTCCACCCATGGGGGACGACTCGAATTCAACGGTCCGAGATCGCCTGAACCGATCACCCGCTCACCGAACAAATGCGCCGCCAGAATACTTCGAGGATGATTATTCAAGTTATAGGCCAAGGGATACGAATCGAAAGCAAAATCTGTCAGGTAGTGTTCTGCCGCCTCAACGAGATCCTTTTCATCTTTCCCTGCCAGAGTTGAAAAGGAACGCCATCGTTCCCCATCCCAAGGATAAACCCTATCAATACCTGAGAAAAACCTCCCGAGTGAGACCAACGGAGCCGCACACAAGAGATCCAACTGACGTTCTGGGAAATCTGTACGTAGAGAATGAATAACTGGGAGGGATTGGATGAGATCACCCAAACGCGCTAACTGTAAGAGGAGAGATCGAGACATCGTCTGATTTGACTCGGCAATAATTTCCCCCTAACGAACGGAAACTAAATTGCTTTCGGACTGCGGGGTGACCAAGACCCTTTCTAAATCTTCTATACCCTCATAATCTGGCTTAACAAGACGCAAGCACGTGAGATGCTCCTTAGCCTTGTCAGGACTTCCTGCTCGGAATAATACTCCGGCCAACGCAAACCGGATATCGCAATCAGTAGGATTCCGTTCAACAAATCGGCTTAAGTGCTCTGCTAAAGCATGCCATCGCTTTAAGGCCGTACCCGCTTGAATCAAACTACGAATAGCTTCTGCATGATCAGGATCAATGGCCACCACTTGCTGAAAAGTATTCCAAGCTTCGGTCGTTTGAGCAAGCCCCATACATGCCATGCCTAAACCCAATCGAGCATTAATATTCCCCGAATCTAGAGCGAAGGATTGCGCACAAGCCCATTTAGCCTCGGAATATTTGTTCTGCTGAATGGAAAGAATTCCTTGCAATAACCACCCTTCGGCATCAGGCGTAAACTTACGTATTAAAACACCCAAATGATTTTGTGCAGCTTGAGTATTTCCGTTCTTAAGATGAACGCGGGCCAACCCCAATCTTGCCTTCTGATGATCGCCAAGTGTGAGTGATTTTTCCCAATATTGTATGGCAAGTGATTCGCACTGCAGAGTGTCACAGACTCGTCCGACCCAGTCCAAAATTGAAATGTCACTCGGCCATGATTCAACATCAGCCAGCAGTTCACAAATCTTGTGATTGTCAACCATCTTCTCCAAGGGCTGAAATTTTTGCCCTAACAAAAGTTGTTGCAAATCCCCAGTTCGCTTCCATCTCACCAAATCTATAACCTTATGTGTAGGGATCAACTTAGCTTCTATGTTCTCATTCTCAAAGCAGTATTGGTGAATATACCCGTTTTGATAGGTAACCAAATCTTCATCATTCAGCCACTGGTTCCCCCAACGATCTAAAAACCGCTTCAAATTAGTCTCATTATATTTTTTTCTTCCTGGCGTTTGACTTTCCAGATGATATAAACAACTTTGAGGTTGGTAGATAATTTTCTTCCCCAATTGACGAATTTTTAAACACAGATCGACATCTTCAAACCCATTTACAAACCCTTCATCAAACCCACCGACCTCTTCAAATACCTCTCTTCGGACTAACATACATGCAGCCGTCACAGCTTGAAACGCTCGACGGATATTCACCCCTGGACAATTCTCTGAAACACCGCCAAACAGATGATAGGGATTCTGAAAATTTCGATCAAACACGACACCAGCATGCTGAATTGTATTGTCGGGATATAACAATTTACTCCCAACGATCGACACATCATCATGAGAGCGAACCTCGCCAACCAAGGGAGCTAGCCAGCCTGACTTTGGGATCGTATCATTATTTAAGAACACCAAAAATTGGCCTTGAGCGACATACGCACCTTGATTACAGGCCTTAGCAAACCCAAGGTTGCTTTCATTCGTGATTATTCGAATATCTCCACCCAAAGATGCCAAGAATTCTTTGGTCTCATCTGTAGATCCATTGTCCACAACAACAACCTCGTACGAACACCCATGTGTCACTTGGGCTAGGTGCGTCAAACACTGACTTGTGAGGTCAATTCTGTTACAAACTGGAATAATAATAGAACAGTCAAACTCAGATGGGGCGGAGGGATGGGTTGCCGGACTCTCCTTCGGCTGAACGACCCCTCGTTCATTCTCCTGTGATGAATGCAAACCCGTATCGTGTAAGCGTTCTCTCCCTTCAATACATTTCTGGAAAGCACGTTCGAATGCCATATACTCTTTGAGGTCTTGGGTCGAAAAAGAGAAACCAGCGTTTTCGGCAATTTTCATCACAAGTTGCAACGACGGACTGATTGATTGCTCTAACGGAGAGCAAACATTTTTCATGTACCCGATAGATGTCAAGAGTGCCCGAAAGACCACAAGCCCCACCTGGATCGCCTCAAGATATTCCCATTCTTGATCAAAAAACTTTCCTATTCCGTCGTGATCAATAATTAAATTTCTTGGAGTCATGTCAACATACGTACCAGGAATTTTTTCATACATTACATGAGTATGACTCTGCAAACCGGCAGCAGAGTAAAAGGCCTTAAGCCAAACCTGGAACCATTGTTGGATGTGATCAACAGTCCACCCAGGTGTGGTCATAATATCGACAAGACGATCCTGCCAAAGCTGGCCTTGAATGAAAGCTGCTTGCTCAAGACGCAGTTTCACCATCGAATTTTTATCTGGCACGGCTTGAGGGTATAGTGCAATCTGATGGGTCATCGCCTCACCATCTTGCGTCCGTGAAAAAAGCACTTTCTTGGCGAATTCCGAGCGTCGATTCGTGGCGTAGTGCAACGCCAAAGGCTTATCTGGCAGCACAGGAATTTCAGTATCAGACGCGACGAATACAAAGGAATTCGACATTTCGCGAAGAAGCCCATTGCGCATAATTGGACGCCAGGCTCTCCCTTGGTTAAAGCTCACGCTCGAAGGATATTGTCGGTCTTCAGAACAGGCATGTCGCACAAGTGAAAACAGATCCATATCATCAGTAGGTACAGCACCCTGTTCGGAGACCATAAGGCTTGGGAGCTTATAATCCGGAAATGGGTACCACCACTGACTCTCGGTGAGTCCAGCCTCCCGTACGCGGTCACCGAGATCTTTCCGTCCAAATGTCACAACATTACTGACATCGTAATGTTCTTCAATTCCAAACATGGGCTGGCCCATGTGGTCTTCCGGAAAACCTGCAAAGTATTTCAAACCCAATTGATTTTCTATTGCAATGATCAACCTTCCACCAGGCTTCAAAAATCCCGTGACATATTTCAACATGGCATCAACAGGATCTCTTCCCTCACCAGGGAAAAACTTTCTGGCATATTCCAAGACTCCAATGAGCGTAACGACATCAAATTGGGGAACTCTTTGAAATTCATGAATGGCCTCAGCAACGACCGTCACATTCGCTTGCTCTCGGCAACGCAGGGCAGCAATGGAAGCACGACGGGGGCTACCCTCCAGAGCCAGCACTTCGGCTCCGATCTCACCCAGATACCGTGTGATGGCACCACACCCTGCACCAATTTCAAGAATCAGTTTTCCCTGCAACTGAGATTCAAATGGACGTAAAAGATTCGCACGTTGGCGGGATAGATGATAGTGCGTCGCCCAATCACAGCAATGACTTGCCAATTCAGTCGACATCACGCTGACATCGCTAGAGGTTTCGACAATGCGCTTTAATCGTCCCTCAATTTCGTCGCCGTCAGAATACGCAATTCCAGGATACCCCGAGCGCCTCCACACCTTGGTGGTCTCGTCACAACGATAGTTTGTTAAGATGGCTTCAACAGAGTTCACCGAAGGTGTTTGGGACAAAAGACGCTCCAGGTCGAATAGTCCATCATAAGCTGGTTTCATGAGTTTCAAGAAAGCCAACTGCTGCTTGGCCTGACCTAACTGTCCCGCCCGATAGGCCACGCTTGCCAAGGCAAAACATATATCAAGGTTTTGAGGATTACGTTCAAGATAGTGAGATAGAATATTCGCCAATTCCTCCCAGCGTTCTAGAGCTGTTCCAGCCTGGAGTAATCCATTAATCACTTCAACATCATCAGGACAATACGCTAAGACCTTGTCGTAGACTCTCCATGATTCATCAGCATTCCCCATGCCCAAATAAGCCATGCCTAGCCCTTTTTCCGCCTTCAGATGATCAAAGCCTAATTCAACAGCCAGACGGAACGATTCAGATGCGGGCACATATTGTGTGAGTCGTAGAAATAAGACTCCTTGTAAAAAATGACCATTTCCATGCTTAGGATGAGATACGAGAAGAGTTTGAAGGTGTTGCCTTGCGTCGGAAAAGTTATTCTGCTTCAGAGCAGAGGAAACGAAATATCCACGCGCTTCAGCATCATCCTCCAACTCAAGTATCTGATTCCAAAAATCTTTTTCATTTTCATGGAATTCATGTTTATGGCAAATGAATGCAGCCCATCTGAGAGCTTCCACATCTTTAGGCCACTCAGAGGCATGGGAAAGGAGAGGGCGCAATTTTGCTTCATATTCCGAAGAAGATCCATTCTCTTTCGTGTACTGATTTTGCAGTAATAATCTTTGAACGTGTTCTAAATTGTGCCATTGTGTCTTCTCTCTTTCATCAACAAAAGGAGTCACGGTCACCCGCAATATTCCATTTTCCACATAAATCCTACGTTTATATCCTTCTGAAACGTAATACATATCTTCATCTGGAGTGACCTTCCCTTCCCACCGTTCCCTCAATCTTCGACAATTCTTTTCCTCATTATCCTTATTTTTTCGACCCGGAGTTTGTTGCGCAAGATGAAACAGTATGCTTTTGGGCTGGTAGACAACTCTTTCACCACCTTCGCGAATTTTCAAACAGAAATCTACATCTTCAAACCCATTAATAAATCCTTCATCAAATCCCCCAACAGCCTCAAAAGACTCTCGTTTCACTAACATGCATGCCGCAGTCACCGCTTGGAATTCTCTACGAACGTTGACAGCAGGAAAATTTTCTGCTGCCCCATTAAATATATGATACGGCATGAAAACTTTCCGAGGAAAAACCACACCTGCATGTTGAATCGTATGATCTGGAAAAATCAATTTGCTCCCGACAACGGCAACATCAGCATTTCGCTCGACCTCCTCAACCAACGGGCTCAACCATCCTTCTTGCGGAATGGTGTCATTATTTAAAAACACCAAATATTTCCCATTAGCAGCTTTTGCCCCCTGATTACAGGCCTTGGCAAAACCCAAATTAGATTCGTTCGTGATAATTTGAATATCGCCCTCTAAGGATGAGAGGAATGGCCCGGTACCATCTGTTGATGCATTGTCAACAATAATCACTTCATAGGAACACCCATCTGTCACCTTGGCTAAGTGGGTCAAGCACTGACAGGTAAGGTCTACCTTGTTAAAGACGGGGATGATGATAGAACAAATATAGGCCACCTTCCCTCCTGCATTATCCAGTTCAAATTCTGGTAGAGAAACACGTGGAATACACTCAGATTCAAACATCCCTACTTGCTTGCTCGGCTCTCCAAGCCACGCTTCTTGATAGCGAGAAGCCCATTGATCAAACATTCTATGGGACAGCACCCACTGCCTTAGTTTTTCTCCCTGTGCTGCTGAAGCATCTGGATTATTAATGTGATCACGAATCGCTCGAGCCCACGACGTAGGATCATTGGGAACTCTGGTTAGTGGAGCTGATTGATAAGGAAAAATATCCGTTCCCACCACTGGATAGCCTAAAATGCCATACTGCAGAACTCTCAAATCACTTTTGGCTTCATTAAATTCATTCAAAGCCAAAGGGGCCAGCGCCAAATCTAAGTTCAAGCTGGCCAACTTGGCCGGAAAGTCTTGTGCAGACACCATCCCATAGGTCTCAGCCTCAAAACGAACACCAGATTGGACTTTAGGTATTTCGCCTAAAAATACCCACTCCACTTCCTGCCCTAACATTTCGATCAAAGGAAGCAGAATGGCAACATCCTCCTGATGAACTCCCACCTGCCCCGCCCACCCAACACGAGGACGCCGTCCTGTACGTCTATGGGGTTTCAAATCGCTCCAATGCTCACCAAACAAACAATTCGGAAGGACCATGGATTTTATGTTCAGTGCGTCCAAAGCCTCTTGAAGAGGTTCCGTGGAAACCGTGACACAATCCGCTTCTCCCATGATTCGAAAGAAACTATCCAACATGGAAGAGGTAATGATTTGATAATTGATGTTTTCCTGCGGAAGCTTCCATAATAAATCATCGAAATCATGAACGATTCTTATTCCTTGCGATTTCATCGCTTTCAATCTTGGCTCAATATGTTTAGCGATTCGCTGTACAACAAGGGTTTCATTCGCACCAATGGGCAACTCACCCGTATTTTCATTCATGTCCACTTCAAGAAACATCCGGCCTATCAATTGTTCCTTTTCCATTAACGATCGCAAAGGACTATAGAGGCGGACCCCTGCACCATAAACATCATTCGCAATAACCGAGACTCGGTCTTTCACTGGATATATGGCATTGGAAACCCCTACAGGACTAGAATTCACCAACAACCGAGAAGTTTCAGAACTTTCAAACGAGCAAGACGCTGCTTTCTGGCCCAATTGCTCACGTTCTAATTTCTCCTTTCCCGGACCCTTCATTTTGTCTTGTCGCTGAGTGTCTTGTAATTTCTGATCATCCGCAGATTGTTGTTCTTCGCTCCTGCAATCTATGATTGAACACCGGGACAAGCTGGCGGCAAGGTCATCGAGACCAACATAATCCTTAGCGCATAATTGTAGGGTTTCGTAGTGGGACTTTGCCTTTTCAACTAACCCCATCCTCAGATATACACTTGCCAACGCAAATCGAATGTCACAATCACTAGGATTTCGATTATGGAATTTTTCGAGTTCGGAACATAATTTCACCCAATCGTTCAATTGAGTTCCGGCCTGAAGAAGTAAATCAATAGCTTCGCGATGATCAGGGCATTGGCTTAAAACTGCTTGAAAACTGTTGAAAGCAGATGCTCCATTCCCTTCACCCATTTCTGCCATACCTAAGCCAAGACGGGCTTTGATATGCGTGCTATCCTCAGCCAAAACCAATTGAAAGATAGCTTTGGCTTCCACGTAATCGTTCAATTGTAGAAACAATACTCCCTGAGCCAAACACGCATCCTTCCCAAATGAATTGGAGCGCTTGAGCGACGTGAGCTGTTCCTGAGCTTCCACTAAACGCCCCGCTTTGATAGCGACTTGCGCATAGAGAAGTCGAATTAATGGTTCATCTGCTAATTTCAATGCTCTTTGAATAAATCCTAAACCATGGTCATACAAACCTAAGGAATGACACACCGCGCCACCCCAGGTTAAGACTCCAGAGTCACTGGGCCAACGCTCATATTCAGCTAACTTCTGTGCAAGAGCCACCATGGAAGCGTTCTGAGGAAAAGGCCCCTTCACATGCCCAAGTAACTGTTTCTGAACCTCTACAACGACCTGTCTTTGAGAATGTTCTGTGTTTTTCCCCATGTCTCCCAAAAGGAACGCTCCATCGTTCTGTTGAGCATGTAATGTCATGAAATTTCGTTCTTCATCAAACACAATATCTTCATCTTCTAACCACACCTTGCCCCATCGGCTCAGAAAGTACTCTGTATTTTCTGACATACGGTCTTGTCTGCCTTCAGACTTTCCTTCTAAGTGATACAAACAACTTTTGGGTTGATAGATGACTTTTTCACCACGTTCCTTAATTTTCAAACATAAGTCTACATCTTCATATCCATTGACATATCGTTCATCAAATCCATCTACGGACTCAAAGCTCTCGCGCCTCACCAACATACATGCTGCGGTTACCGCTTGGAATTCCCTTCGATGATTGAACATCGGAGAAGAGGTATGACCTCGTCCCCATTGATAAGGGAGCCCTTTGGTTCGATTAAATACAATCCCAGCATGTTGAATCGTATTATCAGGGAATAGTAATTTGCTCCCAACCACCGCAACATCCGCATGAGTATTTACTTCTTCTAACAAGGCCTCCAACCACCCCACTTGAGGAATCGTGTCATTATTGAGAAACACTAAATATTTACCTCTTGCGACACGCCCTCCCTGATTACAGGCCTTAGCAAACCCGCGATTTTCTGCATTTCGAATGATGTGAACATCCCCACCAAGCATAGCTAAAAATTCACTCGTGCCATCGGTTGAGTGATTATCTACAATCACGACTTCGTAACAAATTTCAGTCGTGACTTGAACAAGATTCAGCAGGCACTGTTCCGTCAACTCTTTTTTATTAAAGACAGGAATAATGATGGAACAGACAATATGATGGGACTTCTCTCTGGCTTCTAAATCACGTACCGCTTGATCTCTTGCGGGAATAAGATGTGGTTGAATACAGAAATATTCATCATATTTCTTATAAATCATTTTTTGGGTGCGTAAGAAATCTTCAGAAATGCGACTGGTCATGGAACTGCCATCTATCCTCCAAGTAAATTCGGCGGTAACTTCTTTTAAATGAACGAAAGCAAAATGCCGCGACAGACGAATCCATAAATCCCAATCTTCATGGGTCGTTAAAATCTCATCAAAACCTCCCGTTTTCTCCAAACATACCTTTTCGTGCATCAGACAAAGAACTGGAAAGTAATTTGTAATTAGCAACTTATCAGGATCGAAATCGTGAGAATAAGGCACACTTCGCCCCGTTTCAGTATACTCTCCCTCTTCTTTACTCTGAACTATTCTCCATGCGTCTGTATATGCAATCTGAGACTGGCTCTGTTCCAAGAATGAGACCAATACCTCTAAATGTTTCGGTAAAAAACGGTCATCATCATCTAAGTAAGCAATGTATTTCCCGCGAGCCACTCCTAACCCACTATTTCGCGCAGCTGCTAAACCGCGATTGCTTGCATGCCTCACATAATGAACGTTATTTTTGTCATTGAAAGATGCAACCAAATCTCCGACATCTTCCCCTCCATCGTTGACCACAATGACTTCGTACTGAACATAGGTCTGCCCAAGAATACTGGTCAATGTTTCCCGAAGTCGTTCTGCGCGGTTATAGGTAGGAACAATAACGGAGACTAATGGAAGAGCTTCGTCACTTCCAAAAGACTCTTTTGAGTTGCTGTGCATAGGGTAAGTGGAAACTTGAGTCTGTGGTGTCAGAGAAAGAGTTCCTGCCTTTTCAGTGAGTTCCTGTGACATGGAAGCTTGTGATCGACCATGTTGATTTAACAAATCAACGGCCCATTCCTGTGTAGCCTCATTATAAAGTTGCAAATGATTGGCAACAATCTGCGCTTTTAATTTCACATCATGTTGTAAGGCTCGGGAATACATGGTGCCCTCACGAAGGCGATACCGAAAGAGAGCTTCGGGAACACGTTTGCCGGAATACCCTTTCTCTAAACACGAAATCCAAAAATCCCAGTCTTCATATCCCCAAATCATATTGGGGTTATAGCCACCCACCACCGCCCACATGTCTCGACGAAAGAGCGAGCAATAACAAATACAGTTTCTTTCGCATTCTTCTTCGAGGACAAGACCCCCAGTCAGCCAAACTTCTTCTCGTAAACCAAAGGTCACTGTATCTGTATAGGCAATAGCCGTAGAAGGATCCTCCTCAAGAAGACGTACTGTTTTTCCCAGCATCTCAGAGTGCAAGCAATCATCAGCATCTAAAGGAAGAATATATCGACCTTTCGCCATGCGAATACCTGAATTCCTGGCAGAAGCTAACCCTTGATTCACTTGCTGAAGTAGGTGGATATTTTTGTCCGAAAATTCTTTTTTCAGTTGCTCCGCAACATGGGCCGTGGAATCGGAACTCCCATCATCCACAATAATGATTTCCCAATCTTGATAGGATTGCTCCACAACACTACCAACAGCCTCTGAAAGAAACTCACCTTGGTTGAAACAAGGGATCACAACCGACACCACGACTGGTGAGGTTGATCGCTGAACATCTGAGCTTCCATGAAGAACAGACGTGAGGTGTAAATCGACTTCCTGGTGAGCGGACTGAGGCGTAAAATTTACATAAGATTCCACGTCAACACGATGGCCCAACTGAAATTTTTCGGCTAAACCCTCTGAAGTCACTTGCGGGTCAGTTGCTGCCCGATTGAGACACACCGTCTGGACCATATTCAGCGGATTACAGAAAGTCACCGAATGTCCGTAACAAGCGAGGTCTGGAGTGGAGAGAATGAACTGTTCTTTTTGCTCAGCTAATTGGCCTTCAAGAGCATTAGGATTGGAAAAGGATAGCGTAGACATTAGATCATAGAGATCGTCAGTTCGATACAAGGAACTAGAAACTTCTAATGGATAGCTAAAATCATGCTGGGCATCTACCCAACGAAACCCCAACAACTCTGAGTTGCCTGGAGATATGTTTGAAAAGGATGGTAAAGTTTGTGGGCTATCCAATGGATAACAATAGGTAGTGTTTCGACCTAATCGCAATGATACACCCAGAACCTTTGATTTCATGGATAAGACGGAAATTCCTTCATGAAGAATGAAATTTCTGATGAAAATATTGTCATCCACAAGAAATAACACATGGTCAAATAAAGCCAGAAGAGCCAGCACATCACTGCGGAAATCTTGCTCTCGAACAAACTGAATGGTGGGATACTCGGCATAGTCTTGTTTGAGACATTGATATTGTTCAGTATGCCTCGTATCCGTTGTCGTATAGAGTACACGAATTTGACAGGTTGAAATATCTTGGCAATGGAGGAGGAAGGATCGTAGGGTCGCGTCCAATTGCATAGCGCGATTTCGACTAAATACCAACACTAGACAGTTCATTGAATGTGCCTCTCCATTAATTGAGTTGATTCCTTCCACGGTCAAACCTCCTCTGGAAGCCTCATATAATAGGGCCAAGAAGCAAGACTTCTAGGCAAATAGTGCCTCATGGAAAATTGTTCCAAGATCAATCACAGCATCGGCCTTCCCATCCTTTTGAGGATCGATAGATTTTTCTGTCAAAAAACAGCTGCAGAAGAAAGCAGGAATCTTGAACCACAGGTTTTGTCTCCCTCCTTCATCAACTGTATGCAAAGAAGAATCCCAAAAAGTGGGAATGGCCAGAGAATGATCAAGATTCTGAGAAAAGACAGGCAAGCCCAGCCGGAATCAGGCTAACACCCAATGACACGAGAAGGAGGAAGAGAAGTCCGGGGAGAAAGAGAGGAGTCCTGGTGGGTCGGTCCTTGAAAATGAATCGATTGCCCATCAGAAGATAAGGAGTCAGTGCATTCTAAGATTTCATTGAGCCGAGTCTGGAGTGTATTCATTTGTTCAATGATTTCTTGCGGGCATGTCAAAGGTAGAAGAAGGACGTCCCTGTTCCACCAGCTCGACCCACCACTTTCCCACCACATCCCAACTAAAACACGCCTCCCAATGCGCATAACCCAACATCCCCAATGACTCACAGAGGTCGGTATGCTGACAAAGAATCTGCAAAATAGTGGGAAATACATTCAAGGGCGCCACAATGCCTCCAGCTTTTTCAGCCACATCACCACATTCTGGTGTTGCGACCCATGGCGTTCCATAGCTCATCGCCTCAACAATGACCATCGGAGAAATTTCAGAATGAGAGGCCAGTACGATCATATTTGCCGTTTGTATTGCCGCAGCAATGTCCTTGCTGGGTAATCCTGGAATATAGAGAATTTCTGGACGGCCTTGCAAAGCTTCAGCAACTTGCTTTCCATGTTCCGTTTCCTCTGGCTCACCTTTATCATATGGCATTCCGATCAACACCAATTTCCAATTAGGAGGTATGGCTGAAAACGTGCGAATGAGGCCAAGATGGTTTTTCACTTTCCAGATATTCGCAACATGAACAATCAAAAAAGCCTCTCGGTGAATACCATACGTCTCCCGAAAATTCATATTCTGGACTGCCGGAGTTGTCGCATTGGAAAAATAGAGCGGCGATAGCCCGGCTTTGTTCATAAATCCAGCATCAATTCCTTGTTGGGTTAACGCCAAAGCCCCATCGGCTTTTTGTAAAATTTTAGTCACCCGATCACAGATCGAAAGATCATGCCCCCATCTTTCAAAGCTTTCATTATTCACAAGTAATTGAATAAATAATTTTGTTCGAGGAGAAATATCTCCTAGTAACAAGCCCACCATCAACCAATTCTCTGGATTTCCGAATAAGACACAGGCACCATACTCCCCAGAAGCCAATAATTGATAAAACTCCCAACACAGAGAGGGATAGCTGTTCGAACCTCATTTTCGAGTCGTCTGCACATCCATAGAAATAATGTGCATACCGTGATATTCCGGACGAGTCCGGTTCGCCAAAGCAGCCGTAGCGACATCGACTTGATATCCCTGCTTCCCTAACTCACAACCTAAGTTGGCCACGACCGTCTCCACCCCTCCGACCGAGGGCCAAAAATAGTTGCAAGCTAAGAGAATCCGTTTCTTCTTCATTGATGGCGCGTGAAGAGTCTCCGTTGTGATCTTCAATTCGTTTTTTTCTTCATTTTTTGATTTTGGAGAAAAAGAATGTTCAACACCGGTCCATCTGACTTGTTCTACTGGAATGGGCAGATTTAAAGACAGGCGTTTGACATCACGTCCCTGTTCATAAGACAGTGGAAAAGAATGTGTTTCTAAAAATATCCGGCGTAACACTTCCAAGGATTTCAAATCATATCGCGTGAAATCCTTCTCATGATCTTCTGCGTAAGGGGCACTCACAATTCCATCGACTGCACCCATCAAGGCAAAAAGTGCCAGAGAGTCTCCTGTTTCACGGAATTGCGTCGCTTTTTGACGAATATCTTCGGTCACGTCATTCCATTCCCGAATATCTTTTTCATACATACTCTTATAACGCCGATAGATCGTCTCTGGAGAATATTCGGTTCCGTGACGTCCTTGAATTGTAGGATGTAAAATCCATCGTATTCCCTTATTGGCCATTTGCTCCAATAAATCCATTTCACAGGCCTTCACATCTTTAAATCTCAAGGTTTTCATTGCTGCAGTTCGATAAATTTTCACTCCTTGAATCTTTATATTACGATCAACATCAAAAAGATGAAAACAGATCATTCCAACGTTTTCCGGAGCCTGCCTCATCATTAACTCCATCTCTCGGACTGCTGTCGGCTTCAAAAGCATGTCTTCATCAACTTGAATGAAATATTCAGTTGCACATCTCCGAATCATTTCTTGGAACGCGGCACTCATAGGATGAATATTTCTGACAATATTCAAAATAAATTTCTGTGTGTCCTGAGAACGCACCGCTTCTTGACAGTCTGGAAAGGTGGCATCACCAATGGTGATAACAAAAACGGTAGTCCAAAAAAACTCTGGCGACTCCGTCGGAAAATTCATATCACCGGGACGATTGAATGAGAATTGGGTGGGCATGAAGCTGAGAACATAAATTTAAAACAGATACCTATCTCATCAAGAAAGAATCTCCATGAGGTTTTTCGCTTCCAAATGATCCGGCTCTAAGGCCAGAGCGGCTTTTACATACCGTTTCGCTCGTCGAGGGTTGCCTCCCTTGAATTCATTGTGAGCTAAAGACACAAATGTAGAAGGGTTTCGATGATTTCGGCGGGTGTACTCTAAGAGATCGACTTGTTCTGTGGCAGGCTGTACAGAATCATGCTTCTTTATCATTTCGACATGGTAGCCGACGGTAAATTGGTCATTAGGACATTCATTATCCATCCAGGAAAGATAACGAGGAAGCCACTCATTGAACAATTGATGAATAGTTGAAGCATGCTCTCCATGAAGATGTTGATGTTGATCAAATGTCCAGGCTACGCGAGCACATTCCTGTGCCAATAGCTTAAAAAATCTTCCATTGGGCACAATTTCAGCTACATGAAGATGAAATTGCTTACCAAAGTGTTTATACCACTCAGGGGTATAGCCTCCGTAATAATGAAAAGGTAACTGATGTAACCCTGATCCCAATGGCGCCGTAAGAAAGAGACGGCCTTCGGGTTTGAGAATCCGAGCCATCTCTTGCAGAGCCTTAATCGGTTCTGGGACATGTTCCAAGACTTCACTACACATCACCACATCGAACGAATGGTCTGGAACCGGGAGGGCAACAATGTCAGACATATAATCAATCTGTCCGTATTGTGTGGTGTTTCCCAGCTTCACCCCTTCATATTGTTTAAAATCATGTGTTTTGTAGTCACAATGGGAAAAGAAATCACGGTAAGGGCAAGTTCCTGCTCCGACATCCAACACGCTTGCACCAGCTTGTATGGTTTTAGCTTTTGATTGAATCCATGCATCGCGTTCCGCTTGATTGAATCCGTGAATATCAGCCAAAGGAATTCCGGCAGTTTTTTCTAATAGTGCGTTCGGCAGGAGAAGAGTGAGTGATGAGTTTGAATGTTCTACTTCCTTACCCATTGAAGATAGTTGACTCGATGTTGGCTCCAATCTCCCCGATACGATATCTCGAAGTTGTTTCCTCCAAACTTCATAGGTTGGACGTTCATCGTCTGAAACAGTACTTTCCCATAATAGCTCGTCAGCGCGACGGAGTAGTTCTGATAATGCAATCTGCTGGGTCTTAACCCCAACAACGTCGACATTTGCCAGAAAAGGTTCATGTTCCCACTTCCATGACCGCACTTCGACCGATTCAAACCCAAGCTTTCTGAATGTATGCTCAAACCGCTCTGGAAACCAATCATCAAGATGATACCCCCAATGTGAGGATTGATCTCCAGCAAGATGCCGTATGAGGCCCATTTTGACTCTCCACGAATCTTGACTACAAAAAGTCTTGGCGCTGCCAAGAAAATCAGGTGTTTCTATCCTGAGTCTTCCCCCGACTTTCAACCATTGATGCCATCGAATCAAAAGCGCCAAAGCCGTAACTCGGGAAAAATGTTCAAACATATGATGGGAACGGACTTCGTCAACCGTCGCTTCTGGAAGTTTTATCTGTAAGATATCAATGAAAAGATCAGCCTTTGGTGTCATGACATCATGCTCGGAGACTGGAAAATCTACATTGACATACCCTGCAAGGTGATTTTGACCGCAACCAAGGTGAAGACGAAGGGTTCCTCCACTGGCAACTTTTCCAGCTTGGCAAATCTCTTCTAGATGGCCCGTCAAAACTTTTTGACCATTCAAGGTCTTCTTGGCATCATCAAATATAGAAGAGTGAGTACGACTTTCTCCATGCATTAGTTCAGCAGACAATTCCTGCGCCTCACGAAATTCTGGCACAACCACCAGTACCCGACGAAGAGCCGATAGAGCATTCTCTGAATGGCCTGCTTCATGAGCAGCTTTGGCCAGATACCAATCTACTCGCCAATGAGAAAGACCAAGATTCATCGCTTTTTGAAATTGTTCAACTGCTTGGGAATATTCCCCCTGACCCATGAGCGTCAGTCCATACCAAAGACGATAATGACTTCCCAGCCCAAAGACCTCATCTGCAGCAAACGCTTGTGGTAATTGTTGAATGACCTCCAACTCCACCCCGCTTGCTTGAACAATCGCATTTTCACCTGCAAGAACACTTTCAAGGGCAAGACTGTCTCCGTCAAAGAGTCTGCTCATCGTGCAGCCTTCGACAACAGAAGACACGACAATGCCAGTATGTTTGGGATAGAACAATGCACTATCCCCAATAATGGCAAGTTGGTAGTTGGAGCCCAAACGTTTGATGGCCATCCAAACTTCATGGACTGTCGGGTACCCATCAAGAGACGATTCCGAAATAAATTGATCAGAGGTCTTCTGAAAAAGTCGAATATCATCAATGAGGATGAACGGATCAGTGAGACCACTTTTCTCGGTGGCCAATAATTCATCAAGAATCGGGGTATTCTTATTGGTCTTAGCGGTAATTCCTCCGCTGTAATGACCATCAAGCCAAAAAAGAATATTCCCTTTAATATGGGGAAGGATGCGTTCCAAAACGATCGGCGAGTCTCCCCTATGAGCGTGGCAGTTCACATATCGTTCAAGACGTTTTTGGGCCTTCTGGTAGATCTCATCGCTCAATTCAATAGTGTGAACTTCGCTGAAAACCCTACTTGCAATTTCCGCGGTATCGCCAAGAAATGTTCCGGTCTCAATAAACACATCGACATGGCCAACATCCCGAACCCATTGCAGAAACGGTTCACTCAAAGCTTGAGTGCTATTTTTTACTTGCTGAAAAGATAGCCAATGGAGCTTGTCATGTTGGTGAGTTCCAGGTGGATCTTGATGATTTGAAGAATGTTGTTTCAACGTCTTTACTCCAACCGTTTTCCTAAGTGATGGTAAACGGTCTCTATCCTCGAAGATTGGTACTTGCCCCGTTTCTAGCCAATGAAGAACCTGGCCAACCAGGATTTCACTGGTGTAACACGACCGAAGTCTGTGCTGAGCATTGGCGGCAATTCGACGAGCAAATTCCGGATCATGTTGAATCCGACGAATATGATGGGACAACTGAGTAGGATCATCTGACCGGAACAAAAGAATTTCCTTTCCATCCTCGAATAATACTTTTGCTCGTGGACTGTCAGGAATCTCGGCCGCAATGACTGGGCGTCCGGCAGCCATTCCCTCGACGACTCTACTGGCATAGACCCTAGCAAATTGAGGAAGGTTCACCACGGCACAGCCAGCCTGAAGACCAGACAAAAAGAGTGAAGTACACTGTTCTCGTATGGGTTTTAGGGCATTCAAATATTGAGTAAGATCATGATGATCAATGTCGTTTCTTATGCCAAGATTTTGTTGAGTCACGATCTGAAGTTCGTCAAATAGTTCTGGGAATTTGGTAGCAACTTCTGGAGACGTATTGGGACGAACAAACAAATTTTCCAATTCAGGATGATCCAGCCACCCTTGTCGCTTACTATACAACGCACCAAAAAAGACCGCATGAGCATTGGAACTAGGCAATGGTGTATCACAGATAAAACGTGAAGCTATTCCATTTGGAAACCAAATGGTGGGTTTGCCCGTACCAGCCCGAACTTTCTCGACCTCATGTTCATCGATAACCATCACATGCGTGGCATAGGGCAAATGCTTGGAGACATTGGCCTTTCTTCTTTCTGCGCCTTCCGGATTTTGGGCATACTCGTCCTCAGAAATCTCAAAATTTTCATACATACAACCCAGACGGACAGGCACTCGAGTGACGATCCAATCTAAAAAAACATCATCGAGATAACTATGCACCATCTCGAACCAAACCTGATCAAACTCGTGTCCTGCACAAATGGTTTTAATATGCCTAAGCCAGGATGTCGACGACAGTTCAGAGATAGGTTTTTCTCCCATAAGCTGGGCAGGAATCATAAGACATTCCACGCCATTAGCCTCTAATCCATCGACATACCCAAAATTTAAAGAATGAGGTAGACCCCGAGCATTGGTCCAGGAATTCGCTTCCAATGGAACAAGCAAGATCTTTGGTTTTTTTCCTTTGTTGATGAAAAACTGTTGATTCAGAGTCTTGTCGTTCATTGGAAATGCCTCGTTTTTTAGAAACCACTTTTATGTCATTCCCCTTACTTAAGGGAAAAGAGAAAACCCTTTGGTTAAAAATTAGGACTATTCGGAGTCCCGAAATGGCCAGCAGTAACAGGTTCATGATTTTTATGGCTAGACACTTGAATGAGCGTAGGACTATGCTCAAGGGCAGGCTCTTGTATCGGCTTACCATTTTCATCATTCAAATGCTCTCCTTTTGGAATGGAAGATTCAGAGAAGAGCGGCTCTGGTAATTGGCCAAGTTTTCGTGACTCCCTTGTGAGGACAGAACGTGGAATCAGTTTTCTCATGACCAGCTGCCCCACACGGAACAGGGTAAGCACTCCACCCAAAATTCCCTGTTTTTTAATCATCGGTCTCCACCGCCACGGGGCTGAATAAATACGCACGAATCCTTCATTCTGTAGCTCGATCAAGTCTTGGGGAGTCAGACCATTCACTGAAGTCACTGCACTCCCATACCGTCGGTATTCAGAAAAATCTTTTGTCATGAGTTCAATGCCATGGTTTCCATCAACCGCCATATCATGAAACTCGGTGCCAGGATACGGAACGGCAATTGCGAAATTTGCTTGTTTAACATCACGAGAATTTCCAAGAAAATCAAGCGTCTGCTGTACCGTCTCCCGTGTTTCTCCTGGAAGTCCAATCATGACTGAGTTCAACGCTTCAACCCCATGACGATTGCAGGTCGCATTGGCCTTCACGTAGTGTTCTAAGGGTACTTGCTTTTTCATGGTCTTCCGCATTTCTGAGTCAACCGTCTCTAATCCAAACGACAACCGTATCAGGCCACTCTTCGTCAATCGTTCAATCAATGAATCATCGACGAGATTTGCTCTGGTGCTTCCTTCCAGTGTCACAACAAGTCCTTCACGATCGATCAAGTCACAGATTTCAATAATATGCTCTCTCCAAAGAGTCATGACATCGTCAACGATATAAAAATGACGAATGCCCAATTGTTTGACGACAGATTTCATTTCGGCAACCACAGATTTTGGAGAACGCACGCGCATGGAAGTTGTCTTGAGAGCTGCCGATGCACAAAAAATACATTTCCATGGACATCCCCGCATCGTTTGAATCGAAGTAAAATTCTTCCTACCATGTAAGGTACCCAGCTTATACTGCTCCATGGGAAGTAAATGTCTGGCAGGAAACGGCAGTGAATCAATTTCTTCAATATCATCCGGCTGTCCAGTCGATTTGATTTCTCCATTTTCCCAATAAATTAATCCCTTAATTTCGGAGATATCCTTTCCATTTTCATAATGATCCAAGAATTGTGGCCAGCTATTTTCTGCTTCGCTCACAAATGCAAAGTCAAATGCCCGAGCAAATGCTTTTTCTTTCATTATCGTGATATGTGGTCCCCCAATGACCACAGGAACCTTAGGAGCTCTTTGTTTCAGCAACTCTGCAACAGCCTTATTGATGTGAAAAAAAGGACTCGTCGCCGTCATCGCAATCAGATCAGGATTTCGTAACAACGCTCTTTTCACAATTTCTTCGTTGGAGTAGCCTTCGACCTCTCCATCAATGATTTCTACCTCATGCCCATGCTGCTCAGCTATCGCTGCTAACAAAGCTAAATTTAAAGGGGGCCAAGTTGAAGAACGCTTTGCAAAATATCTTATGAGGCCTCCATACACTCCAGTCCATGAAGGAAACAACATGACAACTTTCATTGGCTGGTCCTCCTAGGAAATTCCCTGAAAATATTCTCGCTATCAGATTTCTCTATCATGAGTTAAGCTTTCAAACTTCGATCTGGCTCTCCATCTCATTTCCAGACCCTAACTAGCTGGCCTTCGAATGAACCACATCCGGATACACCGGATTTTTCCAATCTTCCAAAGGTTCAATAACCATATTTGCTCGAAATTCTTCACGCGGCAAATAGGGATACATATCTTCGATTGGGGTTTTCCATCCAAATATTCTTGGCTCGTATGTATGAAACTCATGCATATTCACATCACAAACAACCGCTTCATCGGAATTGAGTACTTGATCGATTTGATCTGCCATATTGATCTGATCTTCTATCCGTACCGTCTTAACCCCATAGGCCTCCACAATTTTGAGAAAATCCGGAGGATTGTAGCCAACCGGCCCACAGGCCTCCGCCCTTCCTTGGAAATTTGTTTCCTGAAAGGCTTTCGTGATTCCATAGATATGATTATTCAAGATGAAGGTTTTGACGTTTACCCCATAATTCAAAAACGTCTGCAGTTCCTGAAGGTTCATATTAAAACCCCCATCCCCTATCGTACACACCACCCGACGACTTGGATCTGCGAACCAGGCACCCATAGCTCCAGCGAATGAAAACCCCATTGGTGAATTGCCATTGTTCGTCAAATTTCTTTGCCCATATTTGGTTTCAAAACTATGATTACTCACCACGATGTTTCCGCCACAATCGCCAACCAAGATATCGGTTTGTCCCATTTTTTGAGAAAGGACTCGCATAAAGGCATAGGGATGAACGTGCTCCTGGTTCTCGAAGAACTCAGGTCGGACAGGATCGTATTGTTCTTTCCAAGTTCTCACCTGAGCCATCCACCCTTCCCAAGAAGGGAAATGCTGTTTCGTTCCGTTTCTATTCAACGTCAGGAGCAATCGTTGAATAAACATTTTGGCATCACACAGGACGTTCACATCAAAGGGCAATTGCTGTAATTTTCGTTGCAAGAGTGCTTCATCAACATCCACAACATATTTTTTTGCTCCCCTTGCAAACGAACTAACATTACCTCCGGTTATTCGACCTGATATGCGACTCCCGACTGCTAATAACAGATCACAGTTTTGTATGCCGAAATTTCTTCCAGCACCACCATAGGTACCCACTCGCCCTCCATACCAGTCAAAATCTGACGTAATGATGTCGAGAGCATTCCATGTCGGAAAACAGGGAATTTTGAGAGTCGCAGCCAATTCTCGAACGAGATCCTGTGCATCAGCCAGCCTCACTCCACCGCCCACAAGCATACAGGGTCGCTTCGCTTGAGCAAGATCATCAACCAAACCCTGAATTTGAAAATCTAGGGTTTCAGTATTGTAAGTCTGCACGGCTGGAGTGGGATCGTAGCCAGTCAACGTTGCTTCGTCTATTTCAGTTTTTTGTACGTCCATTGGCAAATCCAGCAGGACAGGTCCAGGACGGCCGTTTTGGCAAAGCCAAAGTGCCTTTTCCAATTCATACCGAATATCTTGAGGGTTGAGGACTAATTTCGCATACTTGGTCACCGGTGTGGCCATACCCACGATATCTGTTTCTTGAAAACCAACCTGTCGAATAGAGGGATCTGGCCTAAGAAATTTGGTATTAATCTGTCCTGTTAAAAATACACATGGGATTGAGTCGTAAAAGCAATTTCCCATCGAGGTCAGTAAATTCATGCCACCAGGGCCACTAGTTGCGATGGCCACACCAGGTTTTCCTGAAATTTTGGCATAGCCCTCAGCGGCAAAACCTCCGGCCTGTTCATGCATCACAGCCACGTATTGAGTATGGGAAGTCCTCGTGAAAGCATCGATGAGATCTCCATTGGCTGCTCCATAGACCACAAACATTTTGTCGATACCCTGATCAGCTAAATATTGAATGACATAATCTGCAACTTTCATCATGTGACCACCTTTTCCTTAACATTCTCTCTATGATTGCATCGGCAAAGAGTTCCCATTTTTCAGACCGAATTCACACGGCAACTTTTTCATGATGCCGACGGCGAATTGTATGCCCATTCATTTCTTCAACATGACGCACAACGCTATCTCCAAATTTTTCTTTCAAATTTTTCAAGTAAGAAGAAGAAGAAAAGTATTTACTAAAAGCGGAATCTCGGAAGGCCAAAACTTGTGTCGCCGTTAATGACTCTGTGGGTAAAGGCAAGGTGTCATACCCATGTTGTGAATATCCGATCCAACCCGGACCGCCCTGATCCTCAGGCAAGGTCCATCCTTTTTCTTTAGCCAAAGCATGAAGAGGAGACCCTGGATAGGCCATCGCGCAATAAAAATTAGCCCATTCCGCATTCAGTGCCAACGCAAGACCTAAAGTTTCCTCCATACTAGAGTACGTATCGTCCGGAAGACCGAAAATGTAATTGGCGGCAACATAAATACCATGGTTTTTGATCCGTTCGACCGTACGTAAAATATCCGTACTGCCAAATCGTCCTTTCTCCACACCATCTCGGACATGTTGACTGCCCGATTCTATTCCCAACCCTAACCAACGAAATCCAGCAGTTCGAAGCTTTTCCAAGACTTCATCTTGGACGGTATCTACTCGGGCATAGGCCCAAATATTTAATTTATAACCTCGTTCTATAATTGCGTCACACAAGCTCAAAACATGGCGACGATTGAGGACAAACATCTCGTCTGGAATTTTGATATTCGTGATTCCATACGTATACACCAGTTCATCAATTTGTCTAATCACGCATTCGCTACTCCAGTAACGAATCCCTGCACCCCCAAAAGGAGCGTTGATGCAACAAAAGGAACATTTATACGGACAGCCAAGACTGGTCTGAATCGAGGCATACCCGATACGACTCTCTAAATCATCAAAGCAATGCCAATTATGAGCCCGATACCCTGGCATGGGTAATAAATCCCATGTTTGTTTTGAGAGCTCTCTGTCTAAATCCAAAATTTTTCCCGCTGGGCTATTATGGTGAATGTGCCCATTTTCCCAATACCATAAGCCTGGCACTCCTTGAAGGTCTTGCCCTCCAGATCGCAGCGCATTCAATAACCCTACGACGGTGTACGGCCCTTCCCCTTCACAAACATACCGATACGGTTCCTCGCGCAATGTTTGCTGCGGTAGCGCTGATGGATGGGTTCCTATCACTAAGGTCGGCAGTTCTGTTGCTGCTTCATCAACTAATTTGCAGACTCGTCTACCAGCAGGCATGCATTGTGTTGACGCTGAGGGCTGTTGCCCATAGATCATGAATACCGTGAGCACCGCATGACGATCCACAATCTGTTGGGCTGTTTCCTCTGGGCCAAGGCCAAGCACTTCCGCATCAAGAATTTCAACGGAAAACCCCTTCGATCGAACAAATGTGGCAAGCAAGCCAGACCAGACCGGTGGTTCAATGGCCGCAAGTGAATGACTCAATTCCTGATAAACTTGCAAACGACTTGGCGGAGTCACTAATAGAAGATCTAATCTAGACGGCATGGCCCACCTTACTTAATTGTGATGAAGCGGAAGGCAACCACGGTCCTGAATCTTTCGACTGCAAGGCAAAAGAAACCAGTCGCTTAATACCTTCCAAGACTTCTTCTTTTTCCCCACTCACAGACGCGCGGACATAGGATTCTAACCCTGGCCCAAAACTACTTCCTGGAGTTAAGGCTGTTTGCTGTTCTTGCAATAATCTTTGGCAAAACTCATGATCAGAGAGTTTGGTCTTTTGGATATCAATAAAGAGATAAAACGCTGATTCAGGAACCGAACAAGTTAGAATCTGCGATTGGTTAATCATCTCCGCACATTGTTCCGTCATGTTCGAGAAGTAGTCACCCACCTCTTCCAGATAGGTCTCGCCAACTTGGAGAGCTGCCACACACCCCTCCTGAGTAAATGATGGCAGACACGAAAACAACGTGGAGCAAGAAAGATTGAGCTTCGAGGCTACGAAAGGATGTGCCAACGCATATCCAACCCGATAACCTGGAATCGCATAGGATTTTGAAAATGAGGACATGACAATGAGCCGGGAATAATCAACGGCACTCAAACTCCAATACGGCCATCGGTAACAGAGCTCAGCATACGTTTCATCACTCAATACCCAAATACCATGTTGCTCACATTGTTGAATCAAATACTCAAGACTAGATTGCGTATAAACAGCACCAGTGGGATTATTGGCAGAATTGATCAATATAGCCTTCGGCTTCTGGGTCACCGCTTGATCAATGGCTAGTTTTGTGAGGTGATAACCGTTTTCACTTTCCAGAGCAATGGTCTTCACGTTCAGGCCAATATATTTTGCCGCCGCAAAATAGGTTGGAAATCCTGGGGTGAACAGAACTACAGTATCTCCGTCATTACACGTCATGTCTAAGAATTGATTAATGAGCAAATTTGCTGGACTGATGACAAAGCAATTCTCAGTGACCCAGGGCCGCCCATGTTCGGTATAATGCTCCGCCAATGCCGCACGCAAGTTCGGGTGACCTGCCGAAGGAACATACCCGACATGTCCATTGGCTAAAGCATCTATCGTTGTTTGAATCACTTCAACTGGAGGGGGGAAACAAGAGTTCCCTAATTCCAGATGGTAGACATGCTGACCGAGCCGCTCTATCTTTTTGGCGCGTTCTAAGACCTTGAACATTTCCTGTCCAATTAAACGTTGTCCTCGTTTTGAAAACTCCAAGGCTTCGGGCTTCATCGCAAATTTATCCTTGTGCAACCAAATATCTTCAAGGTTATTCTTTCTCTTTCAACCCGCTTTTCTAGAAGTCACACGTGAAAAATAGGTTTCGAGAGACGACTGAATAAAATCAAGATCCCCTTGTTCCAAATATTGATGTATTCCAAAATGCAAGCCAGTTTTTCCTATTCGTTCTGCAACGGGAAAATCACCTAATCGGTAACCTAAGAATTCGAACGCCTTATGCTGAGTCGGCAATGATCCAAATAGTGTTTTACATTGCACTCCCCGACTTTCTAGGAATTGGTAGAGCTCATGAATCGTTTCCGTGTCTTTTCTTAAAACAAGAGGAAACGCATGAGGACAGGTAATTTCTTCAGGACCATCACGATAGATAATTAGTTCTTCTTCCAATGGTTGAAGCATCTCTTGCAAGGTCAACAGAAGCATTCGGCGTTTTTTAAAACTGTCCTCAAACGTTGCTACGCCTTCAAGTCCAATAGCAGCTTCCATATCATTCATTTTTGAATTGAAACCTACCCGATCGAAATGAAAATACAATTCTCCGCCACGACGACCGTGCGTTCTAACGGAACGACAGATGTCGTTCACCTTTGAATCATTCGTGACGATCATGCCCCCTTCCCCGCTACAGATAAGATGTGCGGCATAACAACTAAAAATCCCCATCAATCCAAAGCTACCTACGACCTTCCCATGCAACTGTGCGCCATGTGCCTCACAAGCATCTTCAATGATCGGCAGACCATGCCGCTTGGCAATATCTAGAATCTCTCTCATCGCACATGGCTTTCCCATGGTATGTACGACTTGAATCGCGCACGTTCGAGGAGTAATGGCTGCTTCAATTAATGCGGGATTCATATTGAGGGTATCGAGCTCAACATCCACGAATTTCGGGATGAGCCCCGCAGCGAGTATGCAGTTGGCTGTCGCTGTAAAACTGAGAGCAGGAGTCACCACCTCATCGCCCCTCTTCACCCCAAATTCACTCAGCGCACTCATCGCGACAATGCCCGCGTCGGTGCCCGAGCTCGTGGCAATCGCGTGTGTATAACCAAAAAGATCGGCAAACTGTTTCTCAAACTCATGCACATTGGGACCTTCTGAAATCCAATTTCTTTCTAAAGCCTGGTCGAGATAACCACGTGCAATATTTCCAATCTTGATATCCCCAAACTCAATACGATATTTCATAAAAGTACTCTTAACTTTATAGCGTTCACTGTACTAACGACTCTATTGTTTCTTGATCTAATTGTCGCGTTTGACTCATCGGCTTGAACCATTCATACAACTCACTCAATCCATCATCAAAACTCATCGATGGGGACCAACCCATTTCCAACAAAGGCAAACTGTCAAGCGCCTTCAGAAGCATACCATCGGGTTTGCGGTCATTAAATCGAAGCTCTCCTTCAAACCCAACAATGTGTTGTATTTTTAGGGCCAGGTCCCGAATAGACACGCAGGCTGTTCCGCCAAGATTGATTGGTTGGTCGCCATTATAATGATTCATTAGAAAGACACAGGCCGAGGCCACATCATTGACATAAATATACTGCCTAAGTGGGTTCCCGGTTCCCCATATTTCAACAAATGAATCCTGACGGAGGCGTGCTTCATGCATTCTCAATATAAGAGCAGGAATCACATGCGCGCTTGTAGGATGGAAGTCGTCTTCTGGTCCAAATACATTTCCAGGAATTCCCGCAATAAAATTCCTGCCATACTGCTGTTTGTACGCTCGAACCATGACTAAGCCAGCCAATTTCGCCATAGCATAGGCCTCATTTGTTGTCTCTAAAGGGCCTGACATCAGGTCCTCAATTTCCAAAGGCTGCTTACAACCACAAGGATAGCTACAGGAGCTCACAAGATAGAGAAGTTTTGTGGCGCGATAAGAGAAGGCACTATGAAGAACATGAGTTTGCACCAAAAGGTTATCTCTCATTAAATCAGCAGGGAAATCTATATTTGCCTGAATTCCACCTGACTTCCCTCCGACCAAAAAAACATACTCCGGTTCGTGTTTTCTGAAATATTCCTCAACAGACGATTGCTCACGAAGATTCACCTTGGCACGTATTTCATCAAAACAATTAGTAAATCCCTCACTTAACAATCTCCGACGTAAAGCCTTTCCAAGAAAGCCTTCACAGCCCGCAATAAAAATTGACGAATGTTTATTCACAATGAATCATCCTACTTGTACTTCCTTGAACACACGTGGCGGTTCCGTTTCACGAAACGCTTCTTCTCTTGAGTATTCTTCTTCTCGATCACAAAAAATTATTTGGCTACCGGAATATTCAAATTGAAATGGTACGAGAATGAGTTTCTTCAACGCTTCTCGAACCGTTGCTTGTCTTTCAGGTGCAACAAAGAGCAAGAGGAAGCCTCCCCCACCCGCTCCTGTCAACTTTCCACCGAGCGCCCCTGCTTTCAGTGCCTGTTCGTACATGGAATCTACTTCTGCATTCGAGACCCAAGGACTTAATGTCCTCTTAGACAACCAGGCCTCATGTAAAAGGCCGCCTAGTTCCTTCAAATCATTACTACTATTGAGTATGCCTAAACTCTCTTGAACAAGATCTTTCATAATGCGAAGCTGCCGTTTATGAGACTCCAAATCGTTAACATACGTTCCCGCAACATTCGCTGCGGTTCTTTTAAGACCTGTATAAAACAACATTAAATGGGAATTTAGCTCCTTGAGTCTTACGTTCGAAAGAACAATGGGGGTTACCGATATTTCGCCATTCGTCATAAACGTAATAGTATTCACACCTCCATAGGCAGCCAAAACTTGGTCTTGAGACCCAACCGTTTCCTGTAAGACTTCTTGCTCAATGCGAATACTTTCCAAGGCCAATTCTTGCTTCGTTGGCATATAACCTTGTAACGCGTGCAACCCTTTCAACAG
Organism: Nitrospirales bacterium; assembly: GCA_029261235.1. Classification (GTDB taxonomy): domain Bacteria; phylum Nitrospirota; class Nitrospiria; order Nitrospirales; family UBA8639; genus Nitrospira_E. The sequence goes on along the minus strand of JAJDBS010000079.1, from coordinate 52,602 downwards.
TCCCACCGTAAATGCTGAACTTGTCCCCATTCCACTACGAGCAGGTAGATCTCCATCGTGATGAATCTCTATACCTCGAGAAATATTGAGTGATTTAAGAATTTCGCGAACGGCAGGATGTTGAATATCATCTACGTGTTGACAGCTCTCAATTTTTGAGTACACCAGGCGGATACGATGTTCGAAAAACGGAGGAAGATAACGGCAAGAAAGATAGCAATATTTATCGATAGTGGCTGCTAGAACAATTCCTCCATGCTTTCGATACCAAGCCGGATAGTCAGTTCCTCCACCGAAAAGGGAAATACGAAATGGCGTGCGACTAATAATCATAATGTATACTCATTTCTCATCGGTTCGAATTGAAAGACCAACGGAAAGAAAGTTCAAGCAATCTACAAGACAATTACACAAGCAATTTCAAGACCATTAACTTTCCTCTTTGCAAGAAGAAAAATGCAGTGTATTTATTGAATCGAGCCTCTGAAGGATTCATTCATTTCTCTACAAGTAGGCAAATTCTTCCTCAGGGAAGTTTTCCTCTAGGACTAAATGAACCTGAAACTTTCTGTTGATCTGAAAAAGGCGGGAAAGTAGGAAGATTCTCGTGTATTGCTGAACCGTTTATTACGCAACGGAAACTGAAAAGATATCTTCAGCCTCTCGAAGACCCTGAGGTGTCCCCATATCCACAAAGGCTCCAAGATTTCGAAATCCCCAAAGCCCCCGATTCGCCCATAATGGCAAGACTTCTCGTTCTAACGAAATCGCCTGATTGCATGGGATTGACTCCAATAGTTCCCGAGACAAAAGATACATGCCTGCATTGATCCAGGAATTGTTTATCCCTAAAGCTTTTTCTTCAAAAGCAAAGACAGAACCATCGTCTGTCATTTGTACGCTACCGAATCGTTCTGGATTCTCGGTCTTCACAACAGCCAGAGACCCAGCTCGTGGTCTGGAAGAATACCATTGAAGATATTCAGCTACATTCACCTGACAATACGAATCACCATTGAGCACCAACACCGGATCTGAGCGTACAAGAGAAAGACTGTGTCGAATCGCACCACCAGTTCCAAGAAGCTCTTTTTCATGAGAATAATCGATGGTTATACCCCAAGGAGTTCCGTCTTGAAAATAGTCCTGCACCATTTCACCAAGATAGCCCGTACAGAAAACCACATGTCGAACGCCCGCGGCGTGAAGTTCCATCACCAGCCATTCACCAAACGGACGTCCAGACACCATGGCCATCACCTTCGGTCGATCATTCACAACGGATCGCAACCGTGTTCCTAACCCACCTGCTAGAATAATCGCGGTCACGCTATATGTCCGTCCCTCCTGGGCAAGACCTGCTTGCTCATTCTTCTCAAACATTACTATGAGTCCGCTGCCCAAGCATTCGATAGCACTTCACAAGTTCTCTGACACCCATTTTAATGGTCCAATCGGTCTGAAAACCTGTCTCCAAAATTCTGGCATTAGAGACAATGTAGTCTCGCTTATCAGGATCTTCTCCGATTGGCGCTTCAAAAAATGCAAAACTTGGTATCACAGACTGAATTTCCTTACAAAGTTCTATTTTTGAAAGATTCGCGTTATCTAAACCAACGTTGTATGGCTTACCTTTCATGTCCTCGAAATGTTCGATTGCATGTAAAAAAGCCTTTGTCACATCACGTATATGAATATAGTTTCGTTTAAAGTGTCCTTCAAAAATGACAACAGCTTTATCATGAACAGCGCGATAGACAAAATTATTCACCAAGAGATCAGTTCGCATTCGAGGTGATGAACCGAACACGGTGGCCAATCGAAGCGTAATCGTGTTTTCCCTTTCGAGGAGTGCACTCTCCGCTTTGACCTTCGTTTCGCCATATAGACTAATAGGACGCAAAGGGGTTTCCTCCGTGCAGTATTTCCCAGCTTCCCCCACTCCATACCCACTATTGGTGACAGGAAAGATAATTTGTTGGGATGAGCTCACCAATTTCCCTATTCGTTGCACTGCTTCAAAGTTAATAGACCATGCCCCTATCGTGTCATGGTCACAGAGTGGAGCACCAACCAATGCGGCAAGAGGAATGATGCAATCTTTATCTTCTACCAGTTCATGGACAATCCGTTCATCGCGACAATCCCCTCTAACGAATTCTAGATTAGGATGAGCACAGCTCCCTAACAGACTACTCTGCTGATACATCAAGTTATCCAACACAGTCACCTGATGTCCCTGATCTAGTAATGTTGGCACAAGAATAGAACCAAGATATCCAGCCCCACCAGTTACAAGGATTTTCATACTTTCATCTCCAGATTATACTTTCTGAATTTTTGTACAAATATTGTGCCAGACAAGTCTGATCTATGCTTTAGCTCACCCCATACAAAACACCAAACATTCTTAGCTTGTCCTTCGTTGAAACCCCGTGAAATTTCTACCTAGTAAGCAGTAACTCCTATAAGCTCATGAAGTAAATTCTTGATGTTGCATGTATTTAAGGAAAATGGCTTCTAGATTAAAAGCATAAGGGATACTATGAAGACGAGGGAGGATTAACGTCTTTTGGTGGAAGCTTCAGGCTCTTGGGAAGGTCTTGGATTTGTGATGGATCGATGGACAGAGCATTTAAATTTTCTTTACGAACGGCTTCGTAAAGTTCTTCACGGAGGACACGCATCGTGGATGGGCATTCAATGCCGAGTCGCACTTGCCCACCTTTTATTTGGACAAGGACGATTCGAATATCTTCGCCGAGACGTATCGCTTCATCTTTTTTTCTAGTGAGTATGAGCATAATGCCTTCCTTGGCTAGTAACTGCGTATGGTTAGAGCGTTATCAATGAACCGTTCCTGATTAGACCGATGCAGTTTCCTTCACCGCAGTCGCCTCTGACTGAGCAGATTCGACTTCTGGCAGTAAAGGAAAGTGTAAAGGAATGGATTCATGTAAGATCAATTGTTTGCCTTTTCGAGTACGTAAATTCACGACAAGCGGCGCACGAAGATTCGCTGTCGCGCGGTCAGGTTGTCCCGAGGGAATGGTCACCACCGCCATAATCAGCACAGGGTCCTCTGCCGTAATCTCCAATTCTTCGATAGCTTCATCAGAAACTTCCACTGGAAATTCAGGATCGAGGAGATGCACATCAATAATGATCAGGGCCAAATTCGGTTCTTTGATGGCTTGAAACCATTGATAATGACAATCCTCAGCCACATCTAGCACGACAAATTCCTGAACTGCAGGAAACCCGACAAGCCCGGTGGGAAATATCAGAAACGTGTCTTCCGACACATTGATCTCACCAAATCGACTGGTTTGAATAGACATCATGTGTTGTACCCCTCACAACTTTGAAGATTCACACGTACCATCGCGTTACGCTTGGCTTCCAGTTAGACACGATTCTGTCGGGACATGGCTTTTCAACACATCAGCACACACTTGGCCTAATGCATCAAGGTCATAGGGTTTTTGAATAAACCCAACCACTCCCTGATTTAACAGTTCTTGCACAGCATGATTCCGATCATACCCTGTACACAAAAGGATTTTACTTTCTGGGCGAATTCGGCGCAGTTCAGCGAAGCACTCGGATCCGCTCATATCAGGCATCACCATATCCAATAACACCAAATCCACACGGTTGAGAGAATCTTGGCAAAACTCCACCGCCTCTCGACCGCTTAACCGAATCGTCGTGTCGTACCCCAAAAACTCAAGAATAGCTTCTGCGGCTTCAGCGACGGCATGCTCATCATCAATAATTAACACATGGCCTGTTCCCTCAGTACGCTTCACGGCAGGCACTGACTTGGCCTGAGGTTCCTCGCACAGAACGGAAGGCAAATACACACGCATCGTTGTACCCACACCAGGTGTGCTTGTGACGCCAATATACCCATGATGATTTTTCACAATGCCATACACCATAGCCAGTCCCATACCCGTCCCCTGCCCGAGTTCCTTTGTCGTGAAGAACGGTTCAAAGATTTGCGCCTGAACGTCTTGGGGCATACCATCACCCGTATCGGTGACACGCACAACGACATAGTCACCAGCGGTCAAACCAGGAACATGGGAGGCTTGCGTGGAGGAGACTGTCTCATTACTTGTCTGAAAAATCAGTTCTCCTTTGTCAGACATGGCATCTGACGCATTGACCGCCAAGTTCATCAAGACCTGATAGAGTTGATTAGGATCTCCCACCACCCATGGCTCATCAGCCTGAAGATCCGTCTGTAGGGTTATGGTTTTATCAACAGTCCGACCCAATAATCCCGTCACCTCTTCGATCACCCCGTGCAGATCCACGGGCACATGATGATGCTTTCCCTGACGAGCAAAACCTAAGAGTTGTGACGTCATCTCCTTGCCGCGATGAACGGCTTTTTCAATCACATTCCCAGCCTTCCAAGTTGGATTTGCTTCATCATTTCGAACTTTGAGCAAGCTCGCATGTGCCAAGATGGCCGTCAAAATGTTATTCATGTCATGCGCGACACCAGAAGCTAAACGGCCAACGGCTTCCATTTTTTGAACTTGGCGCAACTGTTGCTCCAGCTTGGCATTTTCTTGTGCCATGTGCTGCCTTGCTGTGATATCTCTCGCGACAAGCAACGTTTGACATTCGCCTTGAAATCGAACAGTTCGTTCCATTAATTCAACGGGAAGCTCAGTGCCATTTTTTCGCCTTAAGGTCGCTTCAATCCATCTTGGCGACACTTGTTCCACGTCAACGTCACCCGCACGCACAGATTCATTCAGGATAGAAGATTGAATCCTCACGAGCAAAGTCCTAACCAAATCTGCGGACACGTACCCTAATTGCTGAGCTCCGCTCGTATTGATATGGCGAATGAGTCGCTGGTCGTCGTAAATCACCAAAATATCTGGAAGTATTTCAAATAACCCTTGAAATTGCGCTTCCGATTCTTTTAAGTCGCTCGTTCGCACTTCGAGAAGATGTTCAACATGCGTGAACGCTCGCTCTCGGCACCATTTTTCACACAGCGTCATCAACGTATCGGGCTCGCACTCCTTTGGCAAATAGACATCAGACTCATTCACAAAAGAAGAGGATCCTCGACCATCGCACTGAAGGCTCATCACGAGAGTTCTGGCTTGCGGATATTCGCGCTTGCGCCATAGCAAAAGATCGTGCGCGGTGACATCCAATAGAGGATCATCAATGATGATCATATCGGGGGCTGACAGGGAAGATTCGGACTGCATATCGATGCCGCGTTGCCACCCATAGAGTTCCCAGCCCCGTTTCTTAAAGACCGAACGCGTTCGTGTTATTTTAGAACTATCCGATGACACCATCCACGCATGAAAGGCTTTAGGCGGCACCGGTTCTTCAAGAAGTTGCCGGACGTGTTGTCGAATGCGTGCAGGTTCTGCGGGTAACGGTAAAAAAGCCGAAGCACCCAAGTCTGACAGCACATCCTCAGCGTCCATTCCTGAGTACGTCGCGGAGACAACGAGAATGGGCGGCACGGGTTTCCCCTGCACAGCCTGCATATGGAGCAATTCACAAAATCGCCATCCATTGATCCCTGGCATATGAAGATCCAAGATAATCGCATCAGGGACATGTCCGTTTTGAAGCCACTCCCACGCTGATTCAGAAGACGTAAAACGCACAACGTGTTCATGATCTTGCTCAAGCAAACTTCCCAACAGATGAAGCTGCACGGGATCGTCGTTAATAACAAGCAGAGTAGACATCCTTAGGATTCAGCTGAAATCGGAGAAATGAACATTGGAGAAAACGCCTCTTCAGCGTCCTGATCAAATTGCACATGTTGAACGGCATTTCGCCCACTATGTTTGACCCCATACAAAGCACGATCGGCCGACTGAATCAACCGTTCAAGAGGAATCGAATCCGGATCAGTCCACGTCGTCACCCCTTGACTGATCGTGACGGTCAAATCAGTATTGTGAAGACGAAAAGGCTCAGAGGCCACGGCAGTTCGAATGCGTTCAGCTAACCCAATGGCTTGGGAATCATCGCTATTCGGTAAGACAATCAAAAACTCTTCTCCACCATAACGACCAATAGCATCATATGACCGCAAACAGCTCCGCATCCGTCGAGCCACTTCAATAAGCACATGATCACCAGCCACATGCCCATATGTATCATTCACAAGTTTAAACGCATCAAGATCAGCCAAGATAAGGCTTAAGGGTTGATGCTCACGTTGTGCTCGGTTTATTTCACTCAAGAGTGAGTCCAAAATCGCACCATGATTCAGGATTTGTGTCAAAGGATCTTGCATCGCTTGAATACGCAACGTTTCTCGGGCCGAAATCAACTCGTTCTGTAAGTCGACAATGCGTTTTCCTGCCCGCAATCGCGCTTCCAACTCACCTAGATGAAACGGCTTGGTGAGATAGTCATCCGCTCCTGCATCTAAACCTGCAATGAGATCTTCCGGATTATTTCTACCCGTCAACAACACAATGTAGACATACGGACAATCTTTTTTTGAACGTATTTTTTGACAAAGGTCGGGACCATTGATTCCCGGCATCATCCAATCCAGAATGGCAACATTGGGCACCATTCCACCTTCGAGAATTTTCCATGCAGATTCTCCATCCGTACATGACACGACTTCATGCCCCCATTGGCGCAAACGATAGACCACCATATGAAGGGTTAACGGATCATCGTCAACAACGAGAATTTTCATCAGTAGGTATCTTCCCCTTACCTTACGTACTGCATAAACGTTTCTGTGATCATATATTGTTTACTTGCCCAATCCGCCAGATACGTCTTTGCTTAATTATCGAATAAAATTCAATAAACTTGTTTGAAATTGGCGATTCAGTGTGGCTAAAGATGCTTCCAAGGTGCCTTGGAGTGATGCCAAGTCCGAAGCCACCTTTGCAAAGTCAGCATCCTCAAAATCTGAACGAAGTCCTTGAGTATTGACCGTCAATAAATCCAGGCTATCCCTAATGGTGCCTAAACGATTGCCATTGGCACCAATCGTGGCACGAGCATTATTCACTTGCGACAAGGATTGAGTGAATTGCCCAATGGCCGTCTCAATGCCATCAACATCATTCGTGACAAGCGCCTGGTGAAAGTCTTGCAAATTCTCAAAGAGATTGGACGATGGACCAGAAAACACTTGGCTACCAGGAATATTGACTTGAACGGTCTGCCCATCTCCAATTTCTACAGCAAGCGCCGCGCCATCCCCTTGATAGGCATAGCCCACACGAACATTAAATTGGTCGCCAGTTGCCGGACCACCACCACCATCGGTAATGACCACATCAAGCCCATCGAATGACAATGTTCCCCCAGAAGTATAGGCATTCCCGGTCGACACAGTTTGATTCGTCGTCAAATTCACAACATCGAATTGAGTTGGAGACGTGAATTGGATTTGATACCCATCAGGTTGCAAGGCCGTCTGAGTTGCCACTGAAGCCGTAATGGTGGCGCCCCCAGTGTTCGCCGTCCCAACTGATCCCGTGGCCGTCCCCAATACATAGGGTTCCACTTGGGTTTCATTGCCAGCAAAGACAAATCGTCCGTTGAGTTGGGTATTGGCAATTCCCGTTAACCCTAAAATAAGTTGTTGCACTTCCAATGCAGCATTACGCCTCTCCACAGCCGTATTGGTATCACTTCTCATCCCCACCGCTAATTCACCTGCCCGTTGAAAGGTGTTCCCAGCTTGCTCCAGCACCTTGTCAGATAAATCTAATCGACCAACGCCTTCATTCACGGTTTGTAGACGACGCTCAGTGGTCCGTAAGACATTTCGAAATTGACTAATACGTTCTGCTGCAGCCGGATCATCAGAGGGACGATTGACCCTTTTTTGAGATGAAATTTGTTCGCTTGCTGTCGATATTCCACTCCGAAGATTTCCGATAGCCGTCAGGAGTGCATCGACTTGTTGACGTTCAGTCACCCGCATCTCATGATTCCCCTATTCGCCTCGTGTCGCAATCGACATATCTCATCGACGATTCCCTTATCGACCCATATTCAGGATCGTTTGCATTAATTCATCCGCCACGGTAATCAACCGGGCCGACGCTTCAAACGAGCGTTGAAAGCTCAATAAATTTGTCAGTTCTTCGTCCAATGACACGCCAGACACACTTTCGCGAAGACCCTGTATTTGCCCGAATTCGAGCGTCGTCGTATTTAAGAGCAATTCGGCCTCACGTGTGGCACTGCCCACATTGCCAGACGTAATCGTCTGATAATCATTCAGCGTCAAACTGCTAAGCGTCGTTTGTCGGCTGGTATGCAGATTCACCAAAGCCAGTGCATTCACGTTGTCCCCAGGAACACCGAGAGCCGTCGACGATGCGGCAACTTTATCAACATCTGTCAGCGCCACGCCAAACCGCTGAGCCGAGCCCTGGTGGGCGTCCACAGAATAGACATCGCCAGTCGCAGCCGTCCCAGTCAGGACAACATCAAGCCCATCAAAGTTGATGGCCACACCGGACGTATAGGAACCCGTGGTGACCGTTGTTCCACTCGTCGTATCGACAACGGAATAGGCTGATGCACTAGAAAACTGCACTTCATAATTTTGAAACGTCAACAGCGTAGGGTCCGTAATCGCCACAGACGTCCCCACCGCTGTTCCACTATTCGTATCGCTTGGGACAGGAGCGGGAGGCGTAATGCTTGAGAAAAACGAATTACCCGTCGTAGCATCTAGCGCATAACCAGCTTGATGTTGTTGATTAAATTCATTGATGAACGTGGCGGCCAATCGGTCCACACGATCTTGAAAACTCGGCACATCACCATCACGTACTTGAAGCAAGCCCCCAATTTTTCCACCTTGCAGTTTCGAAGATATCGAAAAAGCACTCCCGTTGCTCCGGACAAAGGCGACATCACTCATGGGCGGATTATCAACATCAGGAATTGTCGATAACGCATTCGCATGATTCCCTGCGACGAGCAATTGTCCACCCACATTGATGCCAACCCCATCGCGAAGTTGGACTTGTTCAATATCAACTAACTCGGCGACATCATTGAGTAACACGGCCCGTTGATCACGTAAATCCAGCGCGTCTCGACCACTCGATTCGGCCCTAAAAATATCATCATTCAGAGAGGCGATACGGGTTGCCAACCCATTCACTGTCTCCACATGTCGAACAAGCTCTTGGTTCGCATCCAATCGGATTTGATTGAATCCCTGTGCCTGTTTGACAAATTCCGAACTCAATGTCTGTGCTTTAGCCAAGAGGACCGTTCGTTGAATGGGACTTTCTGGGTTCGTCGTCACATCGCGTAGGGCATTAAAAAATTCGGTGACACTGTGTGACAACCCCGAATTATCTGTTTCAGTCACAACCCCGTCAGCTTGCACCAATAAGGAATGTTTACTCGTGATGAATCCAAGATCTTCATGCTCTGCAGTCAATTGGTTTTCGAGAAAGGTATCAATCGTCCGCCGAATCTGCCCAACTTGGACACCACTTCCGATGACGCCTTCTGCTGGTCGGGCATTTTCCAACACCACCTGTTGCCGCGAAAATCCTTTGGTATTGATATTCGCGATGTTATGAGCGGTCGTGGCCAGACCTTGTTGATGGGCCTGAACACCAGATCGTGCGACATTAAAGATATGACTAACGCCTGCCATAGCGCTCCTATCCGTGGAAACTCACTGAACTGGGAGCCGCAGAAAATTTCAAAACCCCAGAGCCTTGGTAAACGGGACCAGTGCCCAGGCCCGTGTAAATGAGATTAATCGCTTCCCGAACGACACATTGCATACGACGGATAAGGATTTCGTTCTTGCGACCTTGTGCTTGTATCTTCTGCGTCAATCCAATTAATTCGTGAAAAATCGTACGGGCCTTCATGGCTTGAGGATGGCGCAATTGCTTCAACCACATATCAACCTTCCCGCGATGTTCAGGGCCCGCAAGCTGATGAATCGCCATGCCGACTTGCTTTTCATATCGCGACATCTCGACTAACGATTGCTCTTTCTTGTCCGCCATATCGGCCACCCCCTGCCGATCCATGGCACCGAGCAAACGCTCTTCGTCACAGAGAAACGACAGGAATTGTTCAAAGGTAACGTGCATTTCCCCTAACAGCACCAACAAGTGATCCCATGGTGCTTGAGCACGATTCAACACAGTATTCATCTCCTCTTCACATCATGAGGGTTACGAACCCAAATCGTTCAACAGTGTCTCTCGGACAATCGCATCAGCCAATTGATCAGCTGTTGCTAATTCACCTCCCTGAGCCAACACCTGCTGTACGCGTTGAATCTTGTCAGTTCTAAGATCCGGCAGTTCCGTCGCACGCGCCGTATGCGTGCGAATCTCCTGTGCCAAACGCGAGAGATCCACAGCATCGCGACCCCCTTGGGGAACCGTGTGAGGCTGACGGACATCCTTCTCATGACTAGATTTTGATTGGATCTGAAAGAACAGTCTTCCCAGTTCTCCACTGGGATCAAGGCCAGGAATTGTCATGGCATCATGCCTCCTTCTCTCTTCTTATCGGAAGCAATACCATAAAACTTTACTAAACCTCTTAAGATTTCACAGAAATTGAAGGATTAGAAGGCGAACGAGCAAGATCTTCATTGCGAGCCACAGCGGCCAGCACATAGTCCGAAAGTCCTAAACTCCCGGACTGAGCCGCTCGCTTGCCAATTTCTTGATCATAAAATGATTGAAACATGTCCCCCATCTTATTGGCCGTCAATTCTCCTTGCGGAACAGTCTCTCGCATCACCTTCAACATATAGGACACAAAATATGATTCGAATTCCTGGCTGGCCTTGAGCATATCCCCTCGTTGAGCCGATTGCTCAACCTGCTTAATCTTCGTTCCGGCGAGCGTACCAGCCACCTGCGACGTATCCAGTAGTCCAGTTGCATCGATCATTCAGTATCTCCTTCAGTTAAAACAGTATAAAGTGAGGAGTAAAGAGTCAGGCGTATAACATCAAAAGAGCGGAGAAAACTTCAGATACTTCCGCTTTATATATCTTGCTCCTTACGACTGACTCCTTCCTTTTTACTGTTCCTAAATGAGTTCTAACTCAGCTTGTAGTGCACCAGCAGCTTTGGCCGCGGTCAGAACAGCGACCAGGTCTCGCGGGGTCACACCAACAGAATTCAACGCCTTCACCAGATCGCCTAGCGTGACCGACCCGTCAACTTGAATCACTCGACCTTCCTCTTCCTCAACCTCAGTATCCACATCTGGGGTCACGACGGTACTCCCGCCGGCAGTCGCTCCTCTCCCAAGGGCCAGTGGGGCGTTAGGTTGAGAAACATTAAAGTCTGTTTGAATCCTGATGGTCAGGTTTCCGTGGGCAATAGCCATACTGGCTAATCGAACATGTTCACCCATGACAATGGTGCCAGTGCGCTCATTCACCACAACTTTGGCACTCACATCCACATGTACAGTCAATTTTTCCACCGCCGCGATCATTTGGACAATTTTTCCTTGATATTTGACTGGGACCGCGACTTGCACTTGACCAGAACTCACAGCAGAAGCGAGGTCATCCCCCATATGCCCATTGATGACTTCTGAGACACGCAAGGCAGTCGTGAAATCCGCTTGGTGCATCGTCAATGAAAATGTATTCCAGGCATTCATATCAATCTTTACGGCCTTTTCCACGATAGCCCCACCAGGGACAATGCCTCCTGATTGTTGATTTTTCACCGTCGTGGTCCCACCTCCGCCACCTGAAAACCCTGAAGTGGAAATAGGACCTTGGGCCACAGCATAGACCTGTTGATTCGCCGCTTTGAGGGGGGTTAACAACAGGGTTCCTCCTTTCAAGCTTTTAGCATTGGCCAAGGAGGATACTTGAACGTCTAATTTCATCCCAGGTCTCGCAAAGGGAGGCAGTTTTGCCGTCACCATCACCGACGCCGTATTCTTTGTCAGTAATTGATTAGGATCAACTTTGAGATTCACTCCCATGGTATTCAACATCGAAATAATAGCTTGCGCCGTAAACTGGCCACCAACCACTGAATCACCGGTTCGGTCCAATCCGACAATCAACCCATACCCAATGAGTTGGTTATCTCGAACGCCTTCAATAGACGCAATATCTTTAATCCGAGCAGCCTCAGAAGGCGCCGGACTGCCCAACCCCAGACCTAAAGGAGAGACCCAAGAAACCAGAAGAATCACAACAACGGGCCAACAGAAACACTCATAGAGACTTTTTTGGTAACGTTTCACTTTTTCCCTCTTAACGCTCACGGCTCATCAAAATGGCGTGATCCAATTGAATGCACGAACCGCCCACCCTGGTGTTTGAACGTCATCCACCGCTCCTAAGCCCGTGTAGGAGATGTCGGCATTCGCCACAGCAGATGACAACACGGTATTTTGTGTATCTAAATCAATTCGACGAACGATGCCCTTAATCATCATGGTTTGCGTTTCACTATTCACTTTCACTTGTCGCTTTCCTTTAATACGCAAATCTCCATTGGGGAAGACTTCCACAACTTGAGCGGCAATCGTCCCAGTCAAGCTATCCTCCCTGCTTGTTGAACCATCTCCCTCAAACTCATTGCTCGAAGAAACCTCAGCATTAAACAGATTGCGAAAATCCCCTAATAAGTCAGTGAGGTCAAAAAATCCTCCGCCCGCACTGGCACCGAAACTGGTACTCCGATCCGATTTCGTATTGGCTGACTTGGACCCACTGTGTTGTTCCACGATTTGAACGATGACAATATCTCCGATCCGACTCGCCCGCCTATCTTCGAACATAAAGGCTCGACCATTATCAGGCTCCCACAACGACCCCATATACATCGATTCGGGCTCTATGATCATTTGTGTTTCCGTTTCAACTGTCGGTGGTTTGTGAATTTCCGCACAACCGACAAATCCAAAAAAACTCACACAGGCAAGCATCCAACATGGTCCCTGACGATATGTGTTTCTCAAAATCCCACCTCCACTCGACCAGCACTCACAACGGTACCCATCACTTTACGACCTGAACTCTTATTCTCAACAAGAATGGTCTCACCTGACTTACCTGTTGCTTTTGCCAAGCCAATGGCTTGAACCAACAGACCGCCTTGCCGAACTTCAATCATGACACGATCACCTTTACGCACCACTGGAGGATCATCGACCATCGCTTTGGCAATGGGTTGTCGTGGAGGCAGAGATCGAAGCACTTGTTTCCCCAGTACTTCATCCTGATGAAGAATAAAATCATGCGTGAGTGAAGGCATGGCCACCCTCATGATCGTCACATCGTCTTTCGCAAAGACTTCATTTCGTTTCATCCATCGTCGAGGCGTAATCACCATGGCCTCTGCCTTGACTTCTCCCACGACATTGATCGTCTTGATAAACTGCCGATTGATGTACAGCCCGACTCGAAACGACCGACGTCCTGTCCTGGCACCACCAGACATTTTCGTAAGCTCTAGATGAAGTTTCCCTGCTTTCCTGAGCAAAGGCTTTTTCGGAAAGACGATCCGTACACTGACGCGATGCCCTGGCCTTCCATATTGGCGATCCAGTTCGGATACAATGACCCGCTCAAAGTCTCGTGCGTGAATAAATTTCTCCTCGCCATGCCCAGATGAAGATTGGGCGGCCAGAGCATCGTTCGCCTCCGGCCACCATGATCCACCAACAATGAGAAATCCTATCAAGAGCATCATCTTCATCGGTTACCGCCTCAATGAGCCGACAACTTGCATCATGTCATCAGCAGCTTGGATTGCTTTGGAATTCAGTTCATAGGCACGCTGGGCCACAATCATATTCACCATTTCATCAGCAATATTCACATTGGAGATTTCTAAGAACCCTTGCTGAATTAAACCAAATCCTGAGGAAAAACCTGGTGTACCCTGCTGAGCCGCTCCAGATGCCGCGCTCTCTGTAAACAAGTTATTTCCTTGGGCAATCAATCCGGAGGGATTATTAAATCGCACTAACTGTATTTGCGCGACTTGTGTGGCTTGAGTCGCACCAGCCTGGAGGGCCGAGACCGTGCCATCTTGTCCAATATTTATCGTCAATGTCCCATCGGGAATCGTAATATTCGGGATGAGCGTATCCCCATCACCCGTGACCACAATTCCCGTACTATCACTTTTAAAGGAACCGGCTCGGGTATACATCGTGGTCCCATCAGGACGTTGCACTTGGAAGAAGCCAGCCCCATCAATGGCGACATCCAATTCATTAAACGTTTGCTTCAAACTTCCTTGTACATATTCTTTTGACACCGTGACTGGCCGTGTACCCAGTCCCACCTGTATCCCAACTGGAAATACTCCAACATTTGAAGCACTCGCTCCAGGCACCCGCGAAGCTTGGTACAACAAGTCCGCAAATTCTGCGCGACTTCGCTTAAATCCAGTGGTATTCACATTCGCCAAGTTATTCGCAATGGTATCGATACTAAGTTGTTGAGCAGCCATACCTGTTGAGGCCGTATGCATAGCACGAATCATAAATGGTCCTCTCTATTCTTAATCACAAACAAGTACAAAGGGAGAAGGGAGAAAAAAGGAGACATGGGTAAGAACAGGAAATATCCTGACTCGTTGTTTCTTCATCTTCTCGTCCGTGCTTCTCACTATTCTCATCTCACTTTTCACTCCTTACCTTTCACTCCTTACTTCTCACTCCTTGCGTCTTACCCTTGCACACGAGAAGCTTGAATAGCCTGTCCAGCCAGCTCATCCATGGCTTTGATCGCTTTTTGCATTTGCTCATACTCCCGTGTGACTTTGATCAGTTCCACCATATCTAATGCGGGATTGACATTTGACTTTTCCAACATGCCTTGATGCACGGTGGTGTTGAGCGCTAGTGTAGATTTGTTGGGAACAGTCCAATACGAATTTCCGACTTTTGACGTCTCTGCTCCCTCGGGAATTTTTTCAAGTCGCAACGTATCCACACTCACATTGTTCACACTGACATTTCCCTGATTATCAATCACTATTTCTCCTGGTGGCACTTTTATTGGTCCTTTTTTTCCTAGTAAAGGATCGCCTTGATGCGTGGCCAAATTCCCATCGACATCACGCTGCAGTATTCCTCCACGGAAATAGCGAAGTCCGTCTGGAGTCTTGGCGACCAAGAAACCCTCCCCCTGCAACGCCACATCTAACGGTGCCCCGGTATGAGCCAGAGTGCCTTGAGAGCGATCTGCTGGCAATCCGCCAAGCACAGGAAACAGATCGATTCCCGCAACGGAAGGCCCAGAGGTTTGAGCGAGCACCGTGGCAAAAATCGGCCGGTCTTTCTTGAACCCTGTTGTTTGTAAATTCCCTATATTATTGGAAAGAACTTCCAACCGCTGTTCAAGTACCAGGGCCCCTGCGAGGGGAGGATAAATACCACGATTCATTGCTGCCTCCTTGCTAAGCGTTCATATCCATTTGTGCAACGCGTATGCCAATGAGTTCTTAAATAAAATTTCACGAAATGCACGAACGCATGAACCATCAGGTTCCTCATTTCCCCAACAAATAGGGCAAAAAAGCATTCTTTTTCATGATTTATCCTAGAAAACGAGGATCGTAAGAAAGAAAAGGAATTCACTTTTCTGTAAAACTGATTACAGAATACCGGCAGAACATTCCACCTACGCAGAAACCTGCCTACTAAAAAATGAAGAGGATCAGTTCGAGAAACAGGTAAGAGGTAAAGCCGACAACGAGAAACACAGATAGACCTGACGCCTTACGCTTCACACCTACCGTAACTTCCTCGATATTTTTTATGGAAGGAACGGATTAAAGGCCGTAGCTTCAGCATCAGTGTTACGCAGTACAATTAACTCCACGCGACGATTGGAAGCTTGCCCTTCTGAAGTCGAATTCGAATGAATTGGACGAGTCCCAGCAAATCCGGTCGAGGAAAAACGATCGGATCGTAAATGATGATGCTCCGTGAAATACCGTATTAAGACGTTCGCTCGGGCCGTGGACAAATCCCAGTTTGAGGAATATTCAGCGGTGTGAATGGGCTGATTATCTGTATGTCCTTCGACAGCAATCAAATTCGGGAGGTTGCGGACCAACCCTGTAATAAGATCAAGATATTCTTGCATATCTGGATTAATTGACGATGTACCACTTCTAAATAACGTATCATCCGCAATCTGAATGCTGAGGCCTCGTTCCGTCGAATTCACTTTCACTCCCTCTGGAACCTTGGCTGCAGCGATCGCATTACCAACATTCAGGAAGGCTTCAGCATTTTTTTTGGAGTTCGCAGGATCTTGCACCACTGACGGCTTACTTGTCGTCACCGGCAGATCCATAACGGAAAGGTCACCAGCAGCTTTTGTCTTAGAGAAAGATCCTGAAAGGGAATCACTTAAGATGCGATACTTCCCCTCATTGACCGAAGACACGGAATACATCACAACAAAAAAAGCAAACAGGAGGGTAATAAAGTCGGCATACGAGACCAACCACCGCTCATGGTTCTCATGTTCTTCGTGTTTTTTCTTCATGAATCAACGTGTGAGAAAGCGACGCCACAGACAGGAACTATTTTCTTTGCTCGGAACTCGGCAAGAACCCACTTAATTTTTCTTCAATCATCCGAGGATTCTCTCCTTGTGCCACACACATGAGTCCTTCAACCACCATCAATTTCCCAGCAATCAAGTCTTTGGCTTTGATTTTGATTTTACTGCCCATGGGCAAAAAGAGGAGATTGGCCATACCCACCCCATAGACCGTAGCCACAAAAGCCACCGCAATACCACCACCTAACGCAGAGGGGTCAGCAAGATTCTCCATCACATGAAT
This sequence comes from Nitrospirales bacterium, assembly GCA_029261235.1. Classification (GTDB taxonomy): domain Bacteria; phylum Nitrospirota; class Nitrospiria; order Nitrospirales; family UBA8639; genus Nitrospira_E. The sequence continues at coordinate 35,764 of JAJDBS010000079.1, read as the reverse complement.
GAGCCCTAACACCGCGCCAATAATCCCAACGCATGGTGCGTAGCCTCCAAACGCTTCGTACACTTTGGCATAAGACGTATATTCATCTTCAAGCACACTCACTTCGACTTCCAGAATTTCTCGTATTTTGGGGGGTTCTGTCCCATCCACAACCAGTTGAACCCCCTTCGCCATAAACGGATCAGCAATATTCTTCATCTGTCCTTCTAAAGCCAAGAGTCCTTGCTTGCGACTGACATTGGATAGCTCCACAACTTGGGCAATCACGCCTTTCATATCTACACTCACATTGCCAAACACCATACGTGCGGCACCTAGCGATTTCATGAAGATAGAGAGCGGAAACTGGAGCATCACGGCACCTAACGTGCCCCCAAACACAATAAGAAAGGCCGTCCCTTGAACAATCGAACTAAAGTGGCCACCTTCTAAATGTTGGCCTCCAACAATGGCCACAATGGAGATAAGGATTCCGGCTATTGACAAAATATCCATACTGCTATGCTCTGCCTAAGAAACAGCCTCAATGCCAAATAACAATTCCAAATCCAACAAAATCAACAAACGTCCGTCCACGCGTCCCACGCCCTTATGATAGTCAGAGGAACCTCCCCCACCAGCAGACGAAGGCGGTTCAATATATTCTGCTGGCAACCGCAACACCTCTTCGACGTAATCTACAATAAAACCCAAAATTAATCGCCCAACTTCCACAACTACAATTCGCGTATCCTTGGTATGTTCTTCAGTGCACAACCCTAAACGGGTACGCAGACTAATGATTGGAATGACCTTGCCACGAAGATTCACCACTCCCTCAACAAAGTGTGGGGCATTGGGGACTGCGGTTATTTCGACGACACGAATAATTTCTTGCACGCCTAGAATGTCAATAGCATACTCCTCAGGGCCTAACTGAAAACTGACGAGTTGTAAGACTTCCCCAGTTCCCTCGTAAGTATCGCCATGAGGTACAGTGTTTGTTAAAGCATTCGTCATGACCTACTCCCTTTTTCAGGCTAATATCTCAATGTTTGTGGCTAAACACTCTGAACTCGATGACTGAAACTACCTGTTCGCTTCACAACACGAACTCACTGCCTCCACCAAAGCTGCCGCTATGTGAACATCCGACAGCACAACATCTGCGAGACCTGCCTCAGCCACAGCTCGAGGCATGCCATAGATCAATGAGGTGGTTTCATCTTGAACCAGCACAGTCCCACCACGTTCTTTAATTTTCTGACTGCCCATCAATCCATCATTGCCCATACCTGTAACCACAAGGCCCACCAAATGATGACCAAATTGTTCGGCTGCTGAGGTCATAGCACAGTCGATTGAAGGCCGGTAAGGATACTCGACTGATTCCGAGACAAACCGTATCCTTGGACAACCATCTCCTTCACAAATGATCACCGCATGCTGATCACCAGGGACCACGAAGCCGACTCCAGGCTCTAGTGCCGCTCCATCTCGCGCCTCACGAATGGGAAACGCGGCAACAGCGTCTAAATTTTCAGAAAACACTTTCGTGAAATACTTTGGCATATGCTGCACAATGACGAGTGCCGCGGGAAACGTTGCAGGAAGATCTCGAACAATGGAGAGTAAAAGATTCGGTCCACCAGTCGATGCGCCAATCACGACAAGGGGAAACGCGGAGCCAGTCACCGTTTCATTGAGTGTGTGCGGTAGTCTGTTCTCAGATCGCTTCACAAGAGGCGGTGGTTCGTTCCTCGCGTCCACACCTAGAGAGACACCATATTGAGGTCTTTTCGGATGAATGCCTACATGCCCCATGGGCAGAAAACGATGCCGCGTCAGAAAAGCTTCCCGAACTTTACTCTGGAGCAATCCTTCGAGTACCCGTATCTCAGATGTGGCCTGATTCATTGGTTTGGTAATAAAATCAACAGCTCCACGCTCAAGAGCACGCAGCGTCACATCAGCGCCTGCTTCTGTCAAAGCACTCACCATGATGATAGGAAGCGGGTGCTCCGTCATCATGTAATCAAGAACATCTAATCCATTCATGTCTGGCATCTCAATATCTAACGTCATCACATCTGGCTGAATTCGTCGAGCTTGGTTAATAGCATCTTGCCCATTCATCGCGGTTCCCACAACATCAATATCGTTAGCTTTCTTCAGCATCATGGAAAGCATATTTCTCATAAAAGTCGAATCATCAACCACTAGAACTCGAATAGGCCGCCCTGTTTGCTCATTAAGGTGCATCAAGGCTCATTCATGCCCTGTTCGTATCGCACGAATCAACAGTAACCTCACAAGACATCATGCATTCTGCATGAAAATCACAGATCGAATTCTTGTGACGAGAATCTCCACTCTGATAGGGTAAAAACATTATTCGTTTATTGATCTTCATAAAGGAAACTTATTATGGACAGACCAGCCAGTGTCCAAGCAGACCGATTGATGCTTGATGCAAAGAAAGCCATTCTGCAAGAACAGCATCAACGTTTTCAGAACCTTCAACGCGAAGAACGTTGGGATGACGCATGGAAACAACTGCATGTCACCTTGACCTGTGCGGCGGACTTGTTAAAAGATTCGGTTGGCTTGCTCGAAAAAACCGTGAATCAACAAAAACAACTCCCACCTTCTTCATCAACACCGCCTGAATCTCCATCGTCGCCATAAGATTGTGAGAAGAGAGAAGTGAGATGCCTAAGAAGCACAAGAAAAGATCAGCTTGCGCTTACTTCTCGCTTCTCCCTTTCCATTCTTCTTGCTTCTCCCTTCTCACTGCTTACATCCCACGTCTTACTACACTTTAAACGCACCAACCGTTCTCTGTAGATCTCCCGCTAACGTATTGAGCTCATGACACGCTTTCGCTGAGTCAGCTATACCACTAGACGTTTGGCGAGTCGTCTGTGTCATGGCCTCCAAATCCCCGGCAATTTGTCGGGATGCGCTGGATTGCTCTTCTGCCGCACTGGCAATTTGCTGAATCATGTCAGCGGTTGAATTGATCATCGAATGGATATTTGAAAGAGTTTCTCCGGTCTTATTAGCTAATTCAACTCCTTGGCCGACCTGATTAGTTCCCTGATCCATTGAGGCCACGGCACTTTTGGTATCCTGTTGGATTTGCCGAATCATATCCCCAATTTCCTTCGTGGCTTTTGTTGTACGCTCCGCGAGTTTCCGCACTTCATCAGCGACCACGGCAAAGCCTCGGCCTTGCTCTCCAGCTCGAGCTGCCTCAATCGCAGCATTGAGAGCTAATAAATTTGTTTGATCCGCAATGTCTTCGATGACTCTGACAATTTCTCCAATTTGATCCGATGATCGTCCCAAGGTCGTAATGATACTGGCGGCTTGGACTACGGCTTCTGAAACCTGCTGCATACCCGACACCGTTTGCGTCATGACTTCTTGCCCACTACGTGCCGTCTCTGCCGTTTCTTGGGCGATACGTGCAGCCTCCGTCGAATTGCGTGCGACCTCACCAGCGGTCATGGTCATTTCTTCGACAGCCGATGCCGATTGAACCGCACGCGCTTCCTGCCCCTCTGCGGCTTGCACCACATGGTCAGCCGTCGAGGATAATGCAATGGAGGATGACGCTAATCGATTCGTTGCCTGACTCACCAAAGAAAGTGCACCATGCATTTTCTGAATAAATAAATTTAAGTCACGGGCTAATCCGCTAATTTCATCCGAACCACTGCCAACCGGAACGCGCTTCGTTAAATCGCCTTCGCCTTCAGCAATATCATGCGAGATCGCCGTTAAGGCATGCAGTGGTTTCAACACAAATACATGAATCAACCAATACACGGCCAACAGAAAAATCACAATGATGCCCATCATCCATAACCCTGAAAACATCACCGAATTTTCCATAGAAGCCTGAGCCTTCGTCATAGGAATGGCCACAGACAGCATGCCAATCACATCGCCTAAGTTCTTCCCTGCGTGACAATTGACACAAGCCTGAACCGATGCCCGATCAGCACTCGCTCGAAGAAATGTTGGGACACCATTCACGATTTGAACATCGCTGACACTATCAGCTCCTTCATTGATCAGTTTCATGGCCGAAGCTTCAAAGGCATTCTCAGGAGCATTGGCAGGGTTCATCGGCTGTTCGCTGACTAAACGAGCTTGATACACACCTTGAGCAGCGAGTTCTTGTCCAATTTCTTGAGTCGCCGTGGCAGGAAAAGGAATAGCAGCCGGATCTTGTTCGTGCTTACGGGCCACATGCAGCTGCGACCCAAAAGGTGACTTCTTCATCTTTCCGACATAATTCTTCGCAATATACGCTCGAGTGACTTCAATTTGCGATTGAATCGTTTTGCCTTGTTCATCCAAAGAAGCTCGCAAACGCCCCTCTTCTTGCTGATAAATACCCCAAAGGCCACAGACGAGTAAGAGCGTTGCTAACATGCCGAGTGATAGCACAAATTTCGGTCCAATTCGTAAATTTCGCATATGAGCTCCCTGCTAAAAAAATATCATCGACACGACGCGAACCGCGTTATCCTTTTAGTTTGAATTGACTGAGCGACGACTGTAGGTCTGCCGCTAATCCGGCAAAATGTTGAGTGGCCGTGGCTACCCCCTGAACATGTCCTTCATTTTCTTGGCTTAATTGCGCCACCTGATGAACGCTGGAGGACAATTGCCCAGAGACATCAGACTGTTGCTGCGTCGATTCTGCAAAATGCTTAATCATACCCACCACTCGTTGAACACCATCGACAATTTCCGTGAGACGAATGCCAGCCTCCCGAGCCAACGCCATTCCAGAGTGGGTTTCTTGAGTGCCAGCTTCCATTGTGTGAACGGCTTCATCAGTACCTTTTTGTACCGATTCAATAACCGTCGCGATTTCCTTGGTCGCCTTCCCTGTCCGCTCAGCTAATTTCCGCACTTCATCGGCCACCACCGCAAACCCGCGGCCCTGGTCACCAGCCCGTGCAGCTTCGATGGCCGCATTCAAGGCCAACAGATTCGTCTGCTCTGCAATATCTTCAATCACCCCGATAATATCTCCAATTTCTTGAGAACGTTGTCCTAAGGTTTGAATACGACTCGCCGATTCCTGCATTCGGCTTGAAACAGATTCCATCCCCTGGATGGAGGATGACACGATTTCTCCTCCTCGCACAGCCGATTGATTCACCTCAGTGGCAGTAGAAGCTAGGTCTTGCGTGCTCCGAGCCATATCCCCTGCTGTCGAAGCCATTTCTTCAACAGACGCAGCAACCTGGGTGGCTTGATTCACTTGAGATTGACTCACCTGGACCACTTGATGCCCAACAACCGATAACTGATCCGATGCTTGCGATAAAGAATGAGCCACGTCTTTGGTTTGCAGCAGCATGCCATTCAATTGATCCAACAAGTGATTCAACGCGTCTCCCATTTGACCCAACTCATCTTGCGTCGACACCTGAACTCGATGAGTCAGATCCCCTTCACCGGCTTTGGTCGCCACCTCCCAAAATGGCTTCAATCGACTGACCACTTTTCGTCCCATGTAAATTCCGATGGGAATGACAATGAGCAAGCCGAGAAACATTTCTAATAATGTCTTATTCGTAATTTCACTAATTTGTTGGAGCGCTTCTTCCTCTGGAATTTGTACGAGAATGGACCAGTGTAATCCCTGAAACCCATTGCCTTCATTGAGATGACTAAAACCAATGACCTGGATGCCCTGTTTGCCTGGATGAAAGTTCCGGGAATGTCCTGATTTCCCCTGGACAGCCGATTGGGCGGCGTCTAAACCAAGCTGAGCAAGATTGGTTTGAAACAATACATTGGCAAGATCATGAACCACGGCTTCATTCTGATGGACAGCTGGCGCATATTCTAAGATCGTGAAGCCTTGGCCATTTTGTAAGGTCACTTCAGCACCAGGAAATCCAGATTGTTTCAAACCTTGATACGCTTCTTGAACGATCTGTTCAACCATGGAATATTTCAACCGTTGAGTCCAATAGCCGACCACGGCGCCACGGTCGTAGAGAGGAACGGACAAACCTATGGTTAAGCCAGTGTCGTTGGGGAAAATGGATTTGACATCACGATCAACCGCAACATCTTCCACAAACACATCTGAACGACTGAGAGAAGAAGAGATGGGACCGTCAGAACCGATCCCCCCTCCTTGCTGTTGAAGCGCTTGAAACCATGTTTTTGAACGGAAATTTTTTCCGTACAACCCTTCCGTCCGAATCGATTGACCATGACTATCTCGATCATTGACGGCAATGAGTTGGCCTTCACGATCAACCAACTGTATGAGTGAATAGGCACCGGACGTCTGAACATATTCATTGAGCACTTGTACCAATTCATTCGAGACGTTCCCAGGCTGATACCATAACGTTCGATCTTGAAAAATCCGATTCCGACTCATACTCCGGGCATCATCTGAACGCTCACCAAGAAAGTGTTCAAGGTTTTGAGAGAGCCCTTCCGCCACAGTCTGATATTGCACACCAACACCGTCTTCCAAAATTCCGACGGTTTCATAGAGTGAATAGACTTGCACGCTCAATGGTATCAGCGAAAAGAAGACAAGAATCGAGACCATCTTGCTCGTAATACCAATATTCTTAAAAAAGTTCATAGTCGCCATATGTCATAGTTCCGTCTGCTTGTAGTTGTTCGATCTTCCATACGACCGAGCAACGAATCTCGTAAATATTTGCCTCTACGCGTCATGATGTCTCCTTCACCCACCAACCGAAGCCGGTTGAGTTCGCCCAAGATGTTTCACAAGTTTGTCTCGTAGTTCAACAGGTTGAAATTTTGTGACATAGTCCGTGACACCCAACGACTTACCTTTTTCAATATTGCAGTTCCCTGAGAGCGACGAATGCATCAAGATAGGAAGGCCTTGCATGCGCGTATCTTCGCGAATATGCTTCGTCAGAGAAAAACCATCCATTTCCGGCATTTCAATGTCCGTGATCACACCATCCAAGAAATCATAAATAGTTTGCCCCGCACCTTCAGCGACCTCCGTGAGTTCTTGCAAACGAGTCAGAGCCTCTTTGCCTGTTTGCGTTTCTTCCCATTTCATCCCTAAACGTTCCAAGGTTTTCATAATCTGCTTTCGTGCGACCACAGAATCATCCGCAATGAGGACTCGTTTTCCAGCTAATTCTTTCACCATTTCGATCCCGACAAGCACTTCGTCATCAGCGCGAGGATGCAATTCCGCCAGCACTTTTTCCACATCGAGAATAAGGACCATTCTGCCATCTTCAAGCTTGGTCACCGCCGTCACGGATCCGTGTCGACTGGACTGCACCATCGCTGGTGGAACTTGAATACGCTCCCAGGACATCCGAATAATTCGGTCAACTCCACCAACGAGGAATCCTTGTTTATTATCGTTATATTCCGCAATAATCAGCTTGGCACCTTCAAGGGGCATAGGACCCAACCCTATGGCTTGGGCTAAATCAATGAGAGCCACGTTTTCACCACGCAAATTGACCAACCCCAATATCCTAGGATCGGAATCAGGAATTCTCGTGACAGAAGGCATTTGCATCACTTCACGTATTTTGAACACATTAATGCCATAAATTTCTTCCGTGCCCAGATGAAACATCAACAGTTCCATTTTATTGGCGCCAGCCAAGTTCGTCCGTTGATCAATCTCTGCCATCCATTTTGCCATTACACACCCCTCTTATAAGTGAAAAGTAAGGAGTGAAAAGTAAGTAACAAGAAAGGAAAACATCCTGATGTTTTTCTGTTCTCTTCTTTTTTGCTTCTCACTTTCAACTTCTCCCTTTGCACTTAGGATTCCATAATTACATTGAAGCAAATGATGCCCCAGGCACATTTTGCACTAAATCAGACATGTCTAAAATTAGCACGACTTTTCCATCTCCAGTAATCGTCGCTCCAGCGACACCTTGAACATTAGATAAAAAATCACCGAGTGATTTAATCACGACTTCTTCTTGGGCTCGCAACCGATCCACCAACACCCCAAACCGTTGAGCACCAATGGACACGACGACCACATAACATTCGTCACTCGTGCGTTCCTGGGGAACTTGAAAGGTTTGAGCAAGATTCAACAATGGAAGGATCCGCTCTCGAAGGTTCAAGACCGCCTGACCATTCACACTTTTAATATCGTCTTTCGTCACCTTGACCGCTTCCACCACTGAAGCCAGAGGTACAGCAAACGTCGCGGTCCCCACTTCAACCAAAAGCGCCTGGATAATAGCCACAGTTAAGGGAAGCTTAATCGTGACCTGAGTGCCGCGTCCCACCTCGGAATCCAATTCTAAGCTGCCATTCATTCGGCTAATATTGGTTCGAACCACATCCATTCCGACACCACGACCAGACAAATCACTTACCTGATCAGCAGTACTAAACCCTGGGAGGAGAATAAGGTTCATAAGATCTCGAGGACCCATATTCGAAAGCTCTGATTCAGAAATCAACCCCTTCTCCACTGCACTCTTGGCAATTTTTTCCACTTGTAACCCGCGCCCATCGTCTTCGATACGAATCACGATGCTATTACCTTCATGATACGCGGCTAAACGCACAGAGCCTTCAGTACTCTTTCCCGTTCGTTTTCGTTCCTCGATCGTCTCTAAGCCATGGTCCAAAGAATTCCGCACGAGATGGACTAACGGATCACTCAATTCGTCTGCTACAGACTTATCGACCTCAGTATCTTCACCAATAAGCTCCAACCGCACCTGCTTGCCCAATTTATTAGATAAATCGCGAACTAAACGAGGAAATCGTGAAAAGACTTTTCGAATCGGAACCATTCGAGTCTTCATCACGGCTAACTGTAAATCTGAAGTCACAAGATTGAGTTGCGCAAAGGCAATACCTAACTCACGAACGAGAGGATCAGTCTCATATTGTTCATCAAGCCCATACCCGAGTTTCATCAGTCGATTCCGCCCAAGCACCAACTCCCCAACCAAATTCATCACATGGTCCAGGCGTTTGGTCTCCACTCGAACCGTCACATCTTCTTCTTTACCAACAGACTTCGTCGGTGTTGGGGCTGCAGCCTTGGCCGTCCTCGAAGCAGCCTCTTCCATTTTAGCCAGGACGTCAGAAAGCGCAGTCGGACCTTCAGGTTCATCCACGACCTCTGGAATAGAAACAGGGGGAGCCTCGGCTTCAGGTTCCTCTGGTTCCTCACCAACTGTTTCAGTGACGACAGCTTCCGGTGCAGTCGTTGCCGCTTCAGATGGCTCCTCCGTCACAACTTGAGGACTGGCAACAGTTGGTCCAGCAGGCATAAGATCTGCGAGATCATCAGCACTGTCCATCGTGAGTACCAGTTTATTGACGATCAACGCGATATCGACATGCGAATCTTCTCCGGTCTCCCGAATATCAGTATGCAGGAGTTTGACGGCATCCACGGCTTCGAGAATGATATCGATAATAAATGGCGAAACACTCATTTCCCCTTGTCGCAACTTATTCAATAAGCTTTCACCTTGATGCGCGACTTCAACCAAATGAGTAAAACCAAGGAATCCCGCTGATCCCTTCATACTATGCATACACCGAAAAATCTCATTCAAGAGATCAGCGTTCGTCGGTTCGGTTTCAAGCTTGACAAAATGCTGGTCAAGCGCTTCTAACATTTCCGAGCTTTCCGCAAGGAAATCTTGAAGTATTTCTTGCATTTCATCGTTCATAGATCACCTTCTTCAACTCGATAGTCTGTACGCATCAATCTATCCATCACATCTGAGCCTGTGCTCTCAGGAACAGCCAAATTCAGATAAAATATCATCGACAAGGTCTTGCTCAAGCGCAGTCGTTTGTGATGCTTCTAGTTGACGTAGCATCTCACCCCCTCGCCCTTCGTCTTGTTTCGCTGATCCATCGTTCTTATTTTTAATACCAAACACCACAACCAACTTTAGTAATTTATGCTGCACTTCGTTCAGAATCGTGACAAGTTTCGCCACTCGCTGTGCCACGAGATCTTGAAACGATAAAGCCACATGAATATCCGTGAGCCGGCTTTCATCAGCTTTCACCATGTCCATGACACTTTTCACATCTGCGGCATACTCACGACCAACCTTTTGCTGTAACTGTTCCAGAGCCGTATGCATGGCCCCCCGATTGATTTCTATGGCTTCAGTTAAGGTCAGGACCCGATGCGTCCCCTCTTCAGTCAACTTCGCCAAATCGTTCAAGTGCGCGGTGGCCTGTGGCAGTTGATCAGACGTCGTGGTCACTGGCGACTCCATATCACGAACCGTGCTGGTAATCATTGAGACGTATTTTGTGAGCTCAGCGAGTTCTGCATTAATTGAATGGTCTTCTTCCGGTGTATCTATATCGTCCGACTCAATATCACGATCTACCAACATAGAGTTCTCCTTTACCCCGCTAAAGAATTACGAATAAATGTCAATTGGATTCAAGCTTTAGCCGCTTTAAGATTCGCGAATATTTTCTCTAATTTTCCCTGAAGGGCTTCAGCCGTAAAGGGCTTCACGACATAATTACTGACTCCAGCTTGAACCGCTTCGATAATATTTTCTTTTTGAGCTTCCGCTGTCACCATTAAAAATGGCAGATGCTTCAGATCAGGGTCAGCACGCACGGCCCGCAAAAAATCAATGCCTTGCATCACAGGCATATTCCAATCAGAGACCACTAAACCAATACCGGCATCTGCAGCCTTTAATTTATTCAATCCATCCTGCCCATTTTCTGCTTCAATCATGTCCGAAAACCCAATCTGCTTTAAGACATTTTTCACAATTCTCCGCATCGTCGACATATCATCGACGACTAACACCTTGAGACTGGTATCAATCAAGCTCATACTCAACTCCTTACCACTTGGGGCGTGTCCCCCCTGTAAAATGTCCCATAATAATAATTAACGAGGCTGCAATCTATTCATTAACGTTCATCGGCAATCAACACATGCAGTACAGTGAAGTTCGGTCATAATTCATTCATTCTTTAGAGGTCTTTTAAAAAAGTTTTCATGACAGCATGATTCGGCATTTACTTCCTGAAATTCTCGTTCAACGCAACAGCAAAAAACTGTGGCAATTATTGAAAATGGTAACGAGCAAGACGAACGATCTAGCTTAAGTTTTTGAAGAAAACGGAGAGCGGCGGAAGCATGAGCTGACATGGATTAAGGAAGCCTGCCCCCGTAGGGTAAAAACGAGAACCTCACTCAATCCTTAACGTATGGAAGATATTCAGCAGAGAGAAAGACGTGACACTCGGGTAGGAAACGATGCCCCACACTGAAGCAGACTCGCTTCAACATGTGAGGCGTCGATGGTACACACTTCAGATTTCACAACAAACATCCTGAAAGTACAGAAGAATCAGTTCGTGAGAAAAAGATGATTAATTCAAACTAAACCGGTCTCGGTTCCCACTACCGGCAGCCGCTCCAACCATTGCGTCATCTGTGCCAGCACTTTGAACCCATGCTTCGATCTCTTCCCTGACAAATCGCCAATGCTTCCCAACTTTATGACCAGGGAGTCGGCGCTCACGAGCTAATTTGTAAATAGTCGACTTCGGTACTTTAAGGAATGTCGAAACTTCACTTAACGTCAGTAAATCTTTCATCGTAATACCCTCATTTGAGTTTAGCCAATAATGCTTCATGTATCGGACTGATATTTCAAAAACTTGAGACTTTTTTGAAGATGCTTCGATTTCCCTCCTTCTGTTTCCTGGAAAACGCGGTCGCCAGACTCAATAAGGAGCAAAAAGAGATCATCCGAGAGGTATTTCCTCTCAATTTTTCATGTCTCACACTGAAAGCAAGATCACTCACAGTTGAATCCTGGCGACAGATTTCCGCGACATCACGCGCCATTGTTTTTAGTCACAGAATAAAGTGCGTGTCGGAGCATCGTCATCATGCCCTTCACATCACGTTCCATTTCTGTCACCATATGCTCTAATTGGGCAAAAGAAGAAACAGGGACCTTCGCTTCGAACTGTTCTGCCATAACGGCTTGGTGAGAGGCATTCAGAGCGAATAATGCCCCTTTGAGCTGATGCACGTGGCGCTGAACCTCTAAACGATCTCCAGCACTCATCGCTTCACGTACACCCAGGATGATGGTTGGAGCAGTTTCGAGAAAAATCGCAAAAAGGGAATGTAACAATATTACGTCACCCTCCATGTTTGCCAATGCCGCCGAATAATCATAGATGTCATCATGATTCTGCAGCCCCATCAGGCCACTGACCATCTCCTGCGGACGATCTATACTGGTTTCAGTCGGAGATCCCTGAGCAGGGTCGTCAGCTAAAGAAATCTGAGGTTCTGCATCATCAAATCTGCGATTGCCCCATCGATCAAGAACGTTGGCCAAATCTTGCAAATGCACAGGCTTGGCTAAACAATCATCCATCACACTTTCCCAATCAGCGACATTCCGTTCTGATTCACCGTGTGCCGTCATCCCGACGATGGGCAAATGTCCACAAGAAGAATCGACGTTCCCTGATGGTGTATTGCTCAAACGAGATGGCTTGAGACGATTCACCGCTTCTAATGATCGAATGGCTCGTGCCGTTTCAAACCCATCCATCCCCGGCAACTCCCAATCCATCATCACCACATCAACATGATGCGCTTGAACAAGATTCAAGGCTTGATCTCCGGATTCTGCGACATACACCTGACATCCCAGTTTCTCAAAAAGACCAACCGCAACTTTTTGATTCACAGGATTATCATCGACAACGAGAATGGCATGACGATAGCTCTTTTGAGCATGACGGCATGGATCAAGTCCGTCACGTGTTTTGACATCTTCTCCCTCAGCGGCTTGAACATCATGCCGCCCCTCATCGTTGAGAACAATCGTGTCCACAAACCCGTTGGATTCGCTAAGAACGCAGTGATACAATTGTTCACGATGAATGGGCAAGGCGATCATGCCGTCAAATAAATCGAAAGATCCTTCACGTTCCTTCCGCATCCAAAAATGTTTCAGTCCCCATATTCTCAAGTGAGAGAAATGTGATGCACGCACGGTCTCCTGCCATGTCCTCCAGTCATCATTATGAGACGCTCGTCCCATAATAATTCCTAACACATCACAAGGCGAAGAGTGTTGACCCTCTAAGTAAGTCGCGGCATCATGAACCTGCGCAGCGCGCACAATGCGCACACCACGGTCGCTTAAGTAACGAACCACCACATCGTCAGAAACGTCCGCAAACGAGCACACCAGAACATCTTTATTGATGAACGGCTTCGGTTTCACCTGAGTGTCTATCGCCAATGCCGAATAGTAAAAAGGAAGATCACACCAGAAGGTTGAACCTTCGCTCACCTGACTTTCCACATCGACGGTTCCATTCATCAGCTCCGCCAATTGTTTAGAGATCGCTAGACCGAGCCCCGACCCTCCGAATTTCCGACTCATGGAACTATCGGCCTGCGTAAACACCTGAAAGATTCGACGTTGGGCAGAATCTGAAATCCCAATCCCCGTATCCTTCACCGCAAATCGCACGATGCCTTCCGAGAGCGAATCGTGGCTGATAACGTCTGTTGAGTGATCGGCAGAACACGTGGCCGCACAATCAGGCAACCAGCCCACCTCAACCAAGACCGAACCATGACTCGTAAATTTGAGGGCGTTCGAAATGAAATTCGATAAAATTTGTCGCAAGCGATGTGGGTCACCCTCCAGATAATCAGGAATATCTGGGGAGACATAGGCAGCTAAATCTAACCTCTTTTGATAGGCACGCTCAGAGAAGAGATCGACAACTTCTTCCACAAGGGAGAGTGGATTAAACGCGATTTTCTCCAGAGCCATATGACCAGACTCAATTTTCGAGATATCGAGAATGTCATTAATGATGGCCAACAAACCTTCACCAGACTTTCGAATGATGTTGGTACATTCCTGTTGTTCCACATCCAAGGTAGAATTCAGCAGCAACTCGGCCATACCAATCACCCCGTTTAACGGCGTTCGGATTTCATGACTCATGGTAGCCAGAAAGGCCGCCTTCGCATGCGTGGCGGCTTCGGCCTTAATGAGCGCCTGATCTAATTCAGTATTTTTGGTTTCCAGTGTCTCTGCAAAGGCTGACAATTCAACAGAAGCCCGTTTAGAATCAGTCACATCCATCCCATACCCGCGCAGTCGATCCAATTCAGGATGAGACGAAAAAGACCACGCATAATGTTTCGCTCCGACTTGTACCTCAATATTGGACTCCAAATGACCTTGAGCAAAACAACGAGCGGCCAACTCTGGAAACTGATCGGGCAAGGCTGTCGTAAACCCATCATCTCCAATATGAGCATCTTCCATTAAACACACCATGGCAGGGTTGGCATACAACAGGTGGCCTGCCGCATCAACCTCAATAATGGGAAACGGACTTTCTTCAGGAATAGAGGCCAAGCGACGATAATCTTCAGCTAACTGCGTCTCCGAGCTCAGGTCACGAAACATCACGAGGAATTGAGTTGCTCCGCCATCTTCGACAGCCACGCCCTTCAACTCCACCCAACACCCCGCTCCTTGCCGATAGCGAAGACGTACGTGAGGGCAACACACAATCTTTTCTTCCTTGAGCCTCTCCAACAGCAACTGACTGTGCACGTCGTCTTCCTCACCAAGAGTCGTATCGTGAAAGATCTCCTCAAAAGAAACATTGCTCGGAAAAACCGAACCCCAGCCCAAAAGGCGAGAGCCAGGAACATTCATCTCGAGGATCATCCCATCGTGATCAATGAGACACACGCCAACCATCAGGCCATCCCATAAATATTGCAAGAGAGCCGGTTTATCCCACATCACGATAGAAAAAACTCCTCAACATCGAGGAAATACTCAGTTGGATCCAACACTTTGGCGATACTCACATCATGTCCCAAGTTCGTATTGTGAGCTAAATCACATGGCTCTGGAACCGCAAGAAGTTTCCCGTCTACACCACGAAAGATCTTCACCTGAGGGACGAGTCCTATCTTGGGCTGTTGTTTCATCACCACAGCCTGTGCACCTGTAGAAAGCTGGACGACCGTACCAACAGGGTAGACGCCCAGGACACGGATCATCGCTTCAATATAGGTAGTCGCAAACTTCCCTTTCTTGGCTTCTTGATACAGACGTCGGATGGCAATCGCGACAGGCAAGGCGCCCGCAGGCCCACCAACCGTAATCAATTCATCAAAATAATCGACAATGCCTAAAAGTTGCCCTGAATCCGACAGCTCAGCACCACCTTGCCCCTCGGGATACCCAGAGCCATCAAGATAGGCATGATGCTCTCTTACCATACGCACAATATCATCAGAAAATTGAGCTTGCCGCTTAATCAACGTCTCACCCATGACAACATGCTTCTGCAGCAACACTGAATCACTACGGCCCTCCCAGTGGGCTTTCACCACATTCTGAGGGAGACGCATGTACCCAACATCATGTAACAACCCAGCAATTCCCACACGTTCAAGCTTCTCTTCCTCCCATCCTAATTGCAGACCAACCAAGATGGCGTACACCGCGGTATCCACGACATGGGCATACAACGATTTATCGCATTGCTTGAGTGAATCGATCAACAAAATTTCTGCAACAAGGCCAGGATCCGCTAAGGACTTTTCAACCAAGGCCTGTGCCGCTCCGCGAAGGGCTGGCTCAGAAATAAGGTGCCCGGTCTTCACACCTTCAAACGCACCTTCAACTGCAGCAACGGCTGCCTCTCGCAAGAGGACAACAGCCTCACGATTTTTCGATTCATCTGAACCAGTTTCAGGATGAGAAAAGGATCCAGTCTCGAGAGATACGGTAGAATTGGAAATGACGTCTGATATGTGTTGATGGTCAGCGGCGATGGACATATCGTCCAATGAAGATGGAGCTTCATCATCCGTTGATTCGGTCTCTGACGCAACATTCACACCGAGGGACAAATCAATCTCGACTTCTCGAATACCAGAACTCATGAGTTGTTCAACGTCAGAAGAGGTATTCAACAAGCGACGATGCACAAAGAAGGGAGATTTCCACCAGGAGTCGAGCACACGCACCAAGAACATCCCAGGTCGTAATTCGCTCGTAGAAATGCGTTGTAGAGTAGAGAGAGAGGCAGCAGTTGCCTCGGATTGACGAGCCATACTACATCACCAAGAAAGAAGTGAAAAGGGAGACGTGAGAAGGGAGAAGTAAAATTACGAAGAGGAGAGCAGTAACCACAACTAAAAAACTTCGGATTTTTCCTAATCCTTGCTTCTTGCTTCTCCCTTTTAACTTCTCACTCACCGCAAAAAAACTAGGCTGGCGTGCCAGCAGGAATATTCGTCCCCTTTGGAACCTCCGCGAGGGTCTGGTAAATCGGAATCATTTTCCCAATATTGGCCAAATCCAAGACTTGCTTGACGTATGTTTGCGGATTCAGCAAATAGAAGGGCACTTTCTTATTCTTGAGATTTTGATGACAAATCACCAACAGGCCTAATGCGGAACTATCCACAAACGTCACTTTTTCTAAATCCAGCACAACCGATTTTTGTGCATCAGCGGCCTGATCGACGGCCTCTTTAAAAGATTTCCTCGCGCCAAAATCAAACCGGCCATCCAGATGAACAATCGTCTGACTCTCACCGCTGTCTTGTGTAATATTCATGTATATCTCCCTTTCGTCGAACCTATATTCCAAAATTCACAGTTATCGTCTGTTCTTCACTATCGGTGTTTCCATAGCAAGAGTTAAGAAAAAAGACTCGTGAATCGAGCAAACGTGTTTGTGAATAATCCACTTACGCCTTACGTCTTCCATCTCACGATTTTGGAACAAGCCCCACATGACTCTCAAACTCTTCTTCAACTCGATAGGCCTGTGTGCCACTGTTATACAGCACCAAATTCTGCAAATGATGGGTGCTCTCAGTCCCAACCAGTTCAGTGAACTGTATGCCGAGTTTATTCGGTTCCGTCCGTGTCACCAAGCCTTGCGCCTCAATTGTTGGACCACCCTGGCCACCATCGAGTTGCAGAAACACCAAGCACGGCGTTTGTTCAGGCAATGTTGCCTCACTGTGGAGTAAAATTCCATTTAAACTGACGTTCTCCAACTCTCCCTCAATGACCACGTTCCCACCCATACGCAATTCAACATGAATTGCCACTTTCACACGCGTAAATTCTCGATGATTTGCCTGTACAAACATACGCCACCTTTCCTTTAAAAAGTAGTAAGGAGTGAAAAGCTATGTCATTCGTTAGGCGTGAAACGTAAAGCGTGAGGGGAAAAACCAAAGGACTGGTTTTTAGCGCTTCACCCTGCACCTCTTTATTCGCCTAACGCCTCACGTCCTCACCGCCTCACCTTGCTATTGCTGTTGCCAGACTGAGACAAAGAGCGGCTGATCCTGACAATCAAACACCAACTCACTGACTTTTTCCATACCCAAAATGCGCAAATGCTCGTCTGTCGTCGCTTCCACGCAGGGCAACGAAAGCTGACAAGGCTCAGGAAGCAAGGACTTGATATTGCCGCCAATAATATTCGTTAATTCATACATGGAATCCACACTATCCTGTTCACTTCCCGCCCCAGCTTCCGTCTCAAAAATCACGGCCGCCGCCGCCGCTGCCAGCTCGCGAGACCCATGCAACAACACGGCTCCAGTCCACGCTCCTGAAATTTCGACTTTCCCAGTCAAATACCCCTCTGCTGGACCCATCGTGGCTGGTAACGCTCTCGGGTGAATTTCTAAGCCCAACAACGACTGCCACGTTGTTTCCGTAATTTCTAAGATTTCCTCTTCGAGAAATTGCATGTGAGTTCCTCCTATCCCTTCTTCAAGCGGTAACATGACGTGCCGCTCACAGCCACACGTTCGTATTCATTATCAAGATTCAACGTTGTTTCTGAGCCCCCTAAGAACAAATACCCGTCCGGAGCCAGAATATTTCGAATGTTCCCTAAGATCTGCTTTTTGGTATCCATATCAAAATAAATCATGACATTGCGGATAAAGACTAAATCCATCGGTGGAAACGTCAACCATGGCCCAGCCAAATTCATCGGCTTAAAATTAATCCGTCGACGAATATCCTCTTGTACTTGCCAACCCATCCCTTTTTTCACAAAATATTTCGTGAGCATCGGAGCGGGTAGCCCCCGATTCACTTCTAATTGACTGTATTTGCCCTCTCGACATTTGGCCAGCATCTCCTCGGAAAGATCCGTGGCAATATATTGAATGACCCAATCTTTCAATTCCGGAAAATGCTCAAAAATTGTAAACATCACTGAATACGGCTCTTGTCCACTCGAGCTCGCACCACACCACATATTCAAGCGTTTTGAGGTACCTTTGCGTGCAATAATTTCGGGAAGGATTTGCTCCCGTAGCACTTCAAATGGAACCAGATCACGGAAAAAGCTGGTTTCATTCGTGGTCATGGCTTCGACCACCTTCTTATGAAGGGCTCCATATGGCGCCCCTCGTAGCTTGGCCACCAGTTCGGTTATGGAAGCCAACCCTTCGCTCTTGGCAAGGGGCGACAACCGGGACTCCACCAAATAGGCTTTTTCCGGTTCTAAAACAATGGCCGAGCGAGTTTTGACCATATCGCGGACATAGTCCAAGTCCGGCGGACGTAGTTCTTCTTTCTCCATTCTTATCCTTTCAGCTAGACGGTCACAGGCTGCGCCTGCCCGGCTCGAACTTTTCGCATGATTTCTGAAGAAACTTGGGGCAGCGGCAACACGGAATGGGCCAACCCAGCGTGAACCACAGCTCCCGGCATACCCCACACAACACTCGTGGCTTCATCTTGGACCATCACATACCCACCGGCCTCACGAATGACTTCAACGCCTCGCACCCCGTCTTGTCCCAGTCCCGTGAGCACCACGGCTAAGACCCCATGACCATAAACTTTGGCGACCGACCGAAACATGACATCCACAGCAGGACGACAGGAATTTTCTGGTGGATCTTGATTGGTCGCTAATACAATCTTTGTCCCTTGACGTTCCACCACCATATGAAAGTCTCCCGGCGCAATCCATGCATGACCGGGTATCAACACATCACCCGGTTGGCCCTCATGCACCGGAATTTGAGACTTTAGGGATAATCGTTCAGCCAGACATTTCGTGAATACCGGAGGCATATGTTGCACAATCACAATTGGAACCGGACAATCTTTCGGGATATGCGGCATCACTTCAGCTAACGCATTCGGGCCACCGGTCGACACGCCAATCGCCAATATATCGACTCGAAATGGTTTCCTTGAAACACCGGATGTCGGTACTGTTGATGATGTGGATTTTGGAGGTGTGGAGACAATGGCACGTGGAGTTGCCTCTTGGGGTCTGGCCAACCTTTTAATTTTTGGAATTAATTGTTCTCGAACCTGTTTCATGGCCTCAGTCACACTACCCACATTCGAGGGCTTCGTGACATAATCATTGGCACCTCGGGACAAAGCTTCTAACGTCTCTTTCGCCGCTCGCTGACTCAAGGTGCTAAACATAATGATCGGAAGCTTAGTATGGGTTTTGCGTATCTCAGATACAGCTGTCAACCCATCCATCTCCGGCATTTCAATGTCCATAGTCACCACATCAGGAGGAGTTTGCTCAAGCTTCGCGAGAGCAATTTTGCCAGTCGCCGCAGACCCAACCACTTCAATGTCTGAATCCTTAGATAGTTCGTCCGTCAGAATTCGTCGGATGACCACGGAATCATCGACTATGAGCACACGAATTTTTGGCATCTTATAACTCCAGTAATATAGGGAGCAGTGAGATAAATGAAGCAAGAATAGAAAAAAGTCTGACTCTTGTCTTTCGCTCCTGCCTTTTTACTTCTCCCTTCTATCTTTTCACTTACTTGATTCCAAGTATTTTCAACTTTTCTTGAATAACGTCTTTCGTAAACGGTTTCATCACATATTCATTAGCACCTGCTGCCAGAGCTTTGCCCATTTGAGAGGATTCCGTTTCGGTCGTGACCATCATGAGCGGTAGCGTTCGATACGTTGGGTTGCCTCGAACCGCACGAACAAACTCTAAGCCATTCATCTCAGGCATATTCCAATCCACCAAAACAATGTCTGGCTTATCGATAGTTTTTAACTTTTCCAACCCTTCCTTACCATTTCCGGCTTCTTCCACTGTTCCTCCAACAGATTGCAAAATCTGCTTGAGAATAATCCGCATCGCCTTTGAATCATCAATCACTAACGCTTTCATATTTCCTCCTTTTCCTTAGTAAAAAGTAAGAAGTAAGAAGTGAAAAGCAAGAACATATATTCCTACTTCTCAACCCCTTACTCGTTACTTCTAACCTCTAACTTATAACTTTCAACTTTCTTCTTCTCACTTCTTACTTCCTACGTAAGCGTTGCCACCACTCTCTGTAAGTCTGTTGCCATTCTGGACAATTCAGTAGATGCCTGCTGCGTTTGTGTCGCGCCTTCCGTGGTGCCTCTCGCCGCATCGGCCACACTCACAATATTCCCGGCAATTTCCATACTGCCTTTTGAGGCTTCGGTCACATTCCGAGCCATTTCATTCGTGGTCACGGTTTGCTCTTCCACGGCACTCGCAATGGTATTCATATAATCATTGACTTGCTTGATAATCGTGGAAATTTCTTCAATCGCATCGACCGATCCTTTGGTATCCTCTTGGATCGTCTCGATCATGCGACTGATGTTTTCCGTCGCCTTCGTGGTTTCCTTGGCCAGTTCCTTCACCTCATTCGCCACCACAGCAAATCCTTTCCCAGCATCACCCGCCCGAGCCGCTTCGATCGTGGCATTCAAGGCCAACAGATTCGTCTGCTCAGCGATCGTCGTGATGACCTTAATAATGCTCCCAATTTCTGCACTACTCTGACCGAGTTTGCCCACAGTTGAAGTCGTCGACTCCGCCACTGTCACCGCTTGTGCGGCTACTCTTGCGGCATCAGTGGTATTCTTGGCAATTTCTTGAATACTGGCTGTCATTTCTTCGGAGCCAGTGGACACCGATTGCACATTTTTACTCACTTCTTCTGCCGCTGCCGCCACGACATTCGCCTGACTGGAAGTTTCTTCAGCTGTGGAACCCATCGTAGAACTGACAGACGTCAGCTCTTCCGAGGCACTCGCTAAATTCGTCCCGATTTCCGCAATGTGAGCTACACCCTCTTGCAACTTCTGCTGTTGCTCTCTTTCTCGTTCCGTGGACTCTTGCATTTGCTGTTCTCGCTCGCTCTTTTCGGCATCTTTTGTCTGAATCTCCTCTGCCATATGATTAAAGGAATCTCCAAGTTGGCCGATTTCATCACCGGAGGACACAACGACTCGAGCTGCATAATCTCCTGAGGCCATTTTTGCCGCTGCCTCTTGAATGACTCTGACTTGTCCTGCCCCTTTTCGCCCAATCCACAAGCCCATTGGGAGAATCAAGACCAAACAGGCAATCGCGACCATCATGACTTTTTGCATCAAGGCTTGTGCATCCGCCGCCGCTTCCTCCTCCGGAATCCGAACCATCACAGCCCAATTCATTCCCGGATAGCCTAAGGCACCTTTCAAATGCGTATAGCCAGATGCCTGCATAATTTTTTTCCGGGCATGCATGGCATTGACAAATCCTGTCTCTCCAGCCACTGCCTCTTGTGCGGCCTTGACGCCTTTCTCAGCAAGATTGAGCTTGAACAGAACTTTTTCGAAGTTGTGGTTGGGTTCTTCCTTTCCATAAACCATGGGATCAAAGTCCACGAGGACTCTTCCAACAGAATCGAGCACGGTTATTTCGGCTCCGGGATATCCATTAGCTTTAATTTCGCTATACGAAGTAGCAATGATTTCCTCCACCAAACTAAATTTCGCTCGATTGGACCAATAGCCAATGACTCCCCCATTTTCATCATAGACTGGTGCCGAAAACCCAATCGTCATACCTGTATCGCCTGGATAGGCTTGCTTCACATCTTCATCAATATGCAGGTCTTCAATATACGTTCCAGTTGATCCTAGATTTCCCTCGGCAGAAAATGGGGTTTTCGTGGTGAATTCTTTTCTTGCCAGAGCCTGAAACCAGGCAGTCTTTGAAAAATCTTTTTCAAAAAGGAATTTATAATTGATCGGATTCCCTTGCGCATCCTTGTAATTCACCGCCACCAATTCGCCCTTCGTATCAACCATCAATGTCAAGTAATAGATGCCATAGGTGGTAATGTATTGATCCATCAACGGTGCCAACGCACTGTGTTCAGAAGAGTCATACCATTGACTGGTTCGTTTCACCGCATCGTTAATCGCAAATGCTTGGACATCGCCATATCGTTCGAATAAACTTCGGTCAATCTTATCCGCAACGGCGACAGCGGAATTTTCAAATTGCTTTCCGACTTTGGCTTTCATGTCTTGTCCGGTCTGCCAGGACATAAAACCCAAAGCCACAATTGGCACCAACCCAAAAATACAAAAGAGGATTGATAATTTAGTCGCTAAGCCCCAATTGCTCATTTTTCCTGAGATTCCGCCCATTGTATTCCCCCCTGGTTTTTGTGATTCTGTTTTTTCTAAATGTATGAGTGATGTCATTGTCTGCTCACGAGAATATTTTTGGGGGCTGCCTATTCGGCCCGCTCCCTTATGCTAAGCCTGATCAAAAGATATTTTTTCAAGTCCCTAATCATGCGGCCGCCTCATCTTTGCTTTTCGTACTTGAATCAGAGACAGAAATGGCTTTCGCTGTATCCAAGACTAATAACAACCGTCCTTCCAATTTATACACACCGGTAATGACTTCCTTGACTTTGCCTTGAATCGTTGAGGGAGGCGATTCCAACACATCATCGGAAACTTCCAGCACATCCCCAATTTCATCAACCAGCAGGCTGATTGCCCCTTCGTCTGTTTGGATCACCACATTCATGGGTTCCCAATTTTCTCGATCAGCAAGATCAAGTCTTCGTCGCAAATCAATGGCGGTCACAATTTGTCCTCGTAAATTAATCAAACCACGAACCATGGACGAGGCTTGTGGCACAACGGTCATGATTTGCGACCGAATGACCTCTTGGACTTGAAGGACTTTGACGCCGAAAAAGAGCTTATCAACCAAAAAGGTACAATATTGTTCTGTGGCCATATGTTTAAACTCCTACACAATCGGTGGCTTCGAGCTCCGCTTCATTCATGAGTGTGTTCTGCCAAACGGTCTCAATATCTAATAGATCTGTCACCCGTTCTTGCACGACAGCCGAACCTAAAATCCCAGGTTGCTCTGACCGAGTGAGGGGTCCCAACGCGACATCCAGAATATCCATGATCCGATCTACCATGATGCCAACCTGTCGACCCTTATACCTCACCACAACCATTTGAAACGTTCCATCGTGTTCTTCTGAGGCATATCCACACGTGGCTAACAACGTACTGAGACGAAGCACTGGGAGAATGGTGCCACGATACTGGACAACTTCTTGTCCCCCTGCTGCTTCCTTGACCGTATCTGGCATTTCCTCTAACCGAGCAATATGTGAAACGGGAATCGCGACGCGCCCCTGACTACCCACTTTGACGAGAAGTAACGTTCGAAGGTTTTGATCTGTTGCAGCATTCACATGTTCGATTTCACCCTGATCCTTATCTTGATCTCGAAGGTTTGCCTTCTGGGCAAGTCCCATAACATCGAGAATCAACGCGACTTTCCCATCTCCCATGATAGTGGCACCCGCATAGATAGAAATCCCCTTAAGTTGTTTACCCAGCGGTTTCACGACAATTTCTTCGGTATCATTGACTTCATCCACCACAACACCAAAGCGACGCGAATCTGCTTGAAGGACCACAATGTTTGATGCGGTGGAGTACTCTGCGTCTTCCTCATCGGAATGAGGTTGAGCCCCGAGGGCAATCACTTTATTCAGATAGACGAGAGGCAGGAGCTGGCCTCGTGAACGATAGACCGGAGCTCCCTGAATACATTCAATATTTTGTGTCCCGTTTTCTCCATCCACTCGCACCAGTTCCAAGAGACTCGCCTGCGGGATCGCAAAGCGCTCCCCAGCCGAAGTCACAATCAACGCAGGAATAATGGCGAGCGTCAACGGCACTTTGAGTCTGAAAGTGCTGCCATGGCCAGGCTTTGATGAAATATCGATCGTCCCACCAATTTTTTCGATGTTGGTTTTGACCACATCCATCCCCACGCCGCGCCCCGACACATTGGTGACTTTTTCTGCCGTGGAAAAGCCAGGTTGAAAAATCAGACCTAAAAGTTCTCGCTCTGGCATCTTTGCCACTTGTTCTGCCGTCACGACGCCTTTTTTGATCGCAATCTCCGTGACACGTTCGACGTTGATTCCGCCCCCATCATCCGTAATCTCAATATTGACCTGTCCTCCCTCATGATAGGCTCGAAGCAACAGACGTCCTTCTCGAGGTTTGCCGCGTTCCTCACGAACAGACGGTATTTCAATTCCATGATCCACGGAGTTTCGAACCAAGTGAGTGAGCGGATCTTTAATGGCCTCTATCAAGGTCTTATCCAGCTCTGTCTCTTTCCCTTCCATTTCGAGCCGAATTTCTTTGCCAAGAGCTGGGGCCATGTCTCTGACCACTCGAGGAAACTTACTCCATATATTGCCGATTTGCTGCATCCGGGTTTTCATGATGCCTTCTTGTAGTTCAGTGGTAATCAAACTCAATCGCTGCGAAGCATGGAACAAGGCGGGATCTTCCAATTTTAATAATCCTTGCCCAATTTGATTCCGCGTCAACACCAGTTCACCCACCATATTCATAAGCTTATCGAGCAGCCCGACATCCACTCGTATCGACGATTCGGCAGCCGATGGGCCACGATGTTCCGCCGGAGTTGCGGTAGGCTCTGCTTGAGGTTTGACGGAGGCAGGTTTGGGTTGCGACGCAGACGCCACACTGACCTCTGGAGATGAAGCTTCGACATCGCCTGACTGCGCTGTAGCGTCGGAATTTTCCGGAGCTTTTTGCGCAGCAAGAGACTCAGCGGATGGAGTCAAGGCCTCAGATGATTCGGTTAGCGTTGGCGGGGCTTCACCCTTTTGCAGGGCAGTCAACACATTTTTTAAGTCTTGATACTCTTCTGTCCCATCTTTTCCGGTTTGTTCAATCACGGCCAGCATCTGTCGAACCGCATCAACCATGGTCAATAAGGCACTGGCGATATCATTCGTTAAGGCTAAGTCCCCATCCCGCACGAGGCTCAACAAGGTCTCTCCTGTATGTGCAAGGCTTTCCAATTTGGAATAGCCTAAAAATGAGCACGTACCCTTAATCGTATGAACCGCTCGAAAAATACTGGCCAGTGTTTCTTGCTGTTCAGGATGGCTTTCAAAATCCACCAAGTCGCGTTCGACGGCACTTAGGTTTTCATCGCTTTCGACTAAAAACTCTTGAATGGCCGCATCCATTCCATCCATATCTGCAGCAGAAGACTCTGCTTGAGGTTTGACGGAGGAAGGTTCGGGTTGTAAAGGAGCCGCCACATTGACCTCTGGAGATGAAACTTCGACATCGCCTGATTGCGCTGTAACGGCAGATGCTTCCTGAGCGTCTTGCGCATCAAGGGACTCAGTGGAAAGAGCCGATGCCTCAGGCACGTCGGTTGGTGTTGGCGGAGCTTCACCTTTTTGCAAGGCAATTAACACATTTTTTAAGTCTTGATACTCTTCTGTGCCATCATTTCCAGTTTGCTCAATTGCTGCGAGCATCTGTCGAACCGCATCAACTGTATTTAAGAGCGCACTCGCAATGTCATTTGTTAACGAAAGTTCTCCGTCGCGGACTAAACTCAGGAGCGTTTCTCCCGTATGCGCGAGACTTTCTAGCTTGGTGTATCCCAAAAATGAACAAGTCCCTTTGATGGTATGAACGGCACGGAAAATACTGGCCAATGTTTCTTGCTGTTCAGGATGGCTTTCAAAATCCACCAAGTCACGTTCGACGGCACTCAGGTTTTCATCGCTTTCGACTAAAAACTCTTGTATCGCCGCATCCATTTCACCCATTGATCATTCCCTTTTCTGCTTTACAAAGCACAGTGTAAAGCGTGAGGGGTAAGGCGTCAGGCGAAAGATTCTTATTTGCCTCACGTTTTCTTCCCTTTTTACGACACTATTTCAGGTATTTTTTCTGCTTGTGCAGTCCACGACTGCACCTGTTCCTGAAGATCGCTCAATTTACGAATAGCTTTTTCTAACCGTTGGCGAGAAATATCTTGAAATTGCATAGACATCACGATGTCGGTCACCTGATTGGCATGGTTTTGGGCAGAAGACGTCGCATGTAACACTCCAGCGTGCATTTTTGAACTTTTGTCTTCAATAACTTTGGTGATTTCTCCAATCCGGTCTCTAGTCGTTAACGCGCCAGTCAAATCAATAGAGGCAAATCCCTGAAGTGAGATGATGGCTTTGTCCGTACTGGCATTCACCTCCGAAACCACGCTCTGAATATTGGCGGCTGCCACTCGTGACCGATTCGCTAATTTGGCCACCTCTTCAGCCACAACGGCAAAACCCCGTCCATGCTCTTTAGCTCGGGCAGCTTCAATAGCCGCATTCAAGGCTAATAACCGTGTTTGATCAGCGATAAATTCAATCTCCTCAAGTAGCGGGGTAATCCGTTGAGTACTGCCTTCCACCTCTTCAACCACCATCGCGACATCCATACCTAGCTGAGAAGATTCCACAACACTCTCGGCAAAAGACCCGATGATTTGATTGGTCTCATCCAATAGGGAATGATCATTGCTATCACCTTCTGAAGCACCGCCGAGTTCAGCGGCCGTTTGATTGGCGTCTTGCATAGCCGCATCCGTAATTTCTTGAAATCGAACAATCAGTTCTAAAACCGCATCTTCAACGATGTTCACGACTTCTTCAATTTGCGAGATCACCTGTCCCATGACCGGTTGAACAATCGCAGCATTTTGTTGAAGCGTTTCCTGTTTGACTCGCGCCTCCACCTCTTGTTGCATCTGTTGGAGTTTCACCGGCCATGTATTTTTCTGGAGAACGTAGCGAGTGATCGCAGACCCTACAATTCCACCAATAATCAAAAACAACAATCCATTAATCATAGTGTTATTGAAATCCCGAACAGTTCTTTTGGGGGAAAGGCTCTCATTCCATTCCGGCCAAATGAACGAGTTGAGTGAAAATAGTCTGAACTCTATTATTTTTTGTGTATTTTCGGCTCAAAGCAATGAATTCTTTAACGTGACGAGAGTATTTTTAGGTGGGCAAGAATTGCCGAGGGGATGTCTGAGAGAGGAAGGATTTTATCAACGCCCCCTGCTTTGATCGCTTCCTTTGGCATACCAAAAACCACACAAGATTTCTCATCTTGTGCGAGATTAAAGGATCCGGCGTTCTTCATATCCAACATGCCCGCTGCGCCGTCATTTCCCATGCCAGTTAAAATCACGCCAACGCTGTTCGCCCCAGCATACCGTGCGACAGACTGAAACATCGGATCCACCGCTGGTCGATGTCGATTCACAGGTGGCTCTTGATTGAGAGACACATAGTATTTGGCCCCACTTCGCCGTAGTTCCATATGGTAACTACCAGGCGCGAGGAGAGCCTGGCCCGGAATCACACTATCGCCGTCCTGGGCTTCTTTGACATGAATTTGGCAGAGTTCATTCAACCGATTAGCAAACGTTTTTGTGAAATGTTCGGGCATATGTTGCGTCATAAGAATGGGTGGCGTATTCGGAGGCAAGACTTCAAGGAGTTCTCTCAGAGCTTCGGTTCCACCAGTAGAAGACCCTATGGCAATCAACGTATCGGTTGTTTTAATCATGGCTGATTGGGCAGCCAGCGTTTTGATTCGTTCAGCGCTCTCTGCCGCATCAGGCTGCGATCGTTTTTTTACGGTGGATTGCGCCGCTATTTTGACTTTACTCGTAATTTGCTCAGCTAATTCAGCCAAGCCATGTTGAATATCCACCGAAGGCTTGGTGACAAAATCCACAGCCCCAGATTCCAACGCCTGCATCGTCGTCGCAGCCCCTTGCTCGGTCAGAGAACTGACCATCACAACGGGCATTGGACGAGCGGCCATCAGTTTTTGGAGAAAGGTCAACCCATCCATCTTGGGCATTTCCACATCGAGCGTCAGGACATCCGGCTTCAGGGTCTTCAACTTATCTCGTGCGGCATACGGGTCCGGCGCTGATCCAACTACTTCAATTTGTGGATCTTCATTTAAGATTTCAGTCATCACTCCACGAATCAGAGCCGAATCATCAACGATCAACACGCGAATTTTCTGGTCACTCATATCCTTCTCCTCAAAAAGTTAGGAGTAAGGAGTGAGGAGTAAAAGATAAAACCATGACTCGTACTTGATTCGACATTCTTTTCTCCTTACTCCTTACTATTTACTTATCACTGTTCACTAAAAGAGTGTGACATCAGACTCCACAGGAGCCTGTTTCAATTTTGCTTGATATTGTCCCTCTTCTTCGGCAATGGTTTTTGCCACAACTCGGTCGAGTTTTTGGAGCAGGACTTTTCCCGAGTCAGTAAAAAAGTACACTTTGCGGGGACACACATCCCCAACATTAGCTTTCATGAGGGGCACACCTTCTTGTTCCAAGTAATCTAACGCCCAAGCGGCGTTTTTTGCCCCAATATCGATCGTGCCGTCATAGATTTTCCCTCCGCCAAAGACTTTGGCTTCCAGACGTTTCTTTTGACCACCACGATTGAGAATTTCATTGATCAACATCTCCATCGCGAAGCTGCCATACCGACCGGAATCCGCCCAATTATCGTGCCCGACAGTATTAGATGGAGCGGCCAACATGAAATGATTCATGCCCCCGACATTCACAAGAGGATCGCGTAGGCAGACAGAAATACAAGAACCCAAGACGGTATACACGACCTTAGGCTCCTGACTCACAAAATATTCTCCAGGGAGAATGACCGCCACTTCATATGGGAAGCGCGTATCCTGAATCCGTTTGATATGGCTAAATTCCATTAAGCCGTTTGACGTTGTCATGAACGAATTAACCTCTTCAATCGTTGACGCTCAAATTTAAGTGAAGTCTTCCGTGAGGGAGGGCTTTTTTCTTGTCGATCTTCTCGCCTCACGCCTAACCTTTTACGCCTCACTTTTTGCGTTTCAGTCAAACGGTTTTTGATAAATCGTGGGTTTGATATAATCAAATTGATGCTCAACCCACTGCAAACTTTCTGAATGACCAATAAAGAGGAAACCACCAGGTCGAAGATAACGATAGAATTTCCCGACAAGTGTCTCTTGCGTAGGCCGATCAAAATAGATCATGACATTTCGGCAAAAAATCACATCCAAAGGGGTTTTGATAGGAAACGCAGGAGCCATTAAATTGACACGACGAAACGCGATCAGGTCAGAGAGATGTTTTCGAACTTTTAATTTACCCGCCTGCTCTCCTTTGCCACGGAGAAAATGGCGCCGAACGACATCTTGCGGCAATTGCAGCACTCGCTCATCGTCGTAGACTCCCGATGCTGCTTTGGCCAAAATTCGTGTGGAGATATCAGAAGCCAGAATTTTGATGTCCCATTGAGCACAATCGCGAATCGCATCATTCAACGTCATGGCAATCGTATAGGGCTCTTCCCCAGAGGATGACGCCGAGGACCATATCCGCAAGGTACGAGTCGCCTCAACATGCGGAAGCACCTCTTCACGCAAGAAATCGAAATGCACCGGTTCACGAAAAAAGTCTGTCTTGTTGGTCGAGATCAGATCAACGAGTTGTGTCAGCTCTTCGCCCCCCCCCTTGCTCGTCACGCGATCAAAATACGCCTGATAGGTTGAGAGCTCTAATTCCCTTAACCGTTTTCCTAAACGCTGAGTCAATAATGTTTTTTTCGGGGCATCAAGGGTGATCCCTACTTGGTCGTAAATCAACGATTTAAATTGCTCAAACTCTTTGTCAGTTATTGTGGCACTCATAAATACGTCCTATGCAAATGTAAAAAGTAAGGAGTGAATAGTGAGGAGCCAGGGGAAATGAAAAAAGAATAAGGAGAAAAACCCTCTGCAGTTTTCTGACGGCCCCTTACTCCTAGCTCCTGACTATTCACTTCACTCATATTGCGGGAAACCAATAAAAGAGCATCAAGTAGACAAAATAAGCTGTGAATAATGTTCCACCAAAAGTCCGCTGCATGAGATGCCCAAGTTTGCGATGCGTTGTCACGCCTACCACCATAGCCCCCGCACCAATGCCATGCCGCAGGCGACGCAAACCAACCACCATATTCATCCCACCCAGACCAATTGTGGTCATCGCCAAGCTCGTATTGCACAATCAGTAACGGCACATAGAGCAACCAATAGTCTTCGGTGGAACCCCCAAAATGGTCACGTCCAAAAATCAGTTGTTTGCCAACATAGGCAACCAACCAGATACCAACCAAGCTGCATGCAATGGTCATCCACTTTCTATGAGACGACACATCATGTCGTTTGGCGGCTTGTACCCCAATCAATGTCATCGCGTAGGCAACCGTCACCCCAACTAACACCAGCCCCCACAACAGATCATCTATTCCCATTTGCAACACAGTAAGAACCATGGATTTATGCCACGAGACTATTCACAGTTGAGGAAAAACGAGGAGAAGGAGGCTAAAATGCCCCAGGATTCCTCATACTCAGATATGTATCGGCAAAGTGTTTCCAAGAAATTAGGGAAATCTCTTGATTCTGAGGAGAAAGAGCTTAAAAAATGTGGGTGTAAAAAAGATGTAACTGAGGTAGGCAAAAAAATGGCGTGGACGGCTCTAACACCATCCACGCCATAAACAAGACGTCGTTTAGGAAAAGAATCGATTTATTTGAATCGTACGACAATCGCACCCATAAAATCGCCTTTTTTCCAATCCTTTTTCGTCGTTTTTGCGTGTTCGTTGTGACAATCAGCACACCCTTGAACGATAGCAAAATCCGCAGACATCCCAATGGTCTTACCACCATCTTCGCCTGTGACCATCTTTTTGCCACCGGCTAATTCAGCGAGCATTTCCTTCTCTTTTGGACTTTTGGCAGCATTAGAAGCATACAGGGGATCAGTACCGAGAAGCCCAAGCTCAAAGCTTCGAATTTCTTTGCCAATTTCTTTCACGAACTGGGCTGGAAGCATAATGCCATGATCATCTTTCACCCAATCTTCATTGCCCTTGATCCCACCTTTTTTGGCATCAGCAAGGACACCTTTGACGAAGACGGTCCGGGCAGCTTTCACTGTGGACAAGACCATCTCTGCAGCTTTGCCTTTGGAGATATCACCAGCATACCCTGCTGGTAAAATCAACAACATCCCAAGCACCGCTACTCCCAGCGATGTTAAAACTTTCGTCCCTTTGCTCATAAAAGCCCTCCTCCTGTAAGTGTGGAAAAACTTCATGTAATAGGTTCCATTTTAAATGCGGGGGGAGCCAGAGAATAGCCGACATTACCTGGAACAGTCAATGGAAAGAGGAGAAAAAGGGGTAATTCGTAAGGCGTAAAGCGTCAGGCGTGAGGGGTTAAAAATAAGAACGAAAAGAAGGAATTCGATGAAAAGAAGAGAACACAAAGATAGAATCAATTCGTGAGACGTGAAGCGTCAGGCGAAAAAGAATCCTTCGCCTAACGCCTCACGTTTTACGCTTTACGGTATTTAGAATTCTTCGAAGAAACCATCATCGCCTTTTGATGAACTCTGGGCCTTGCTACTCCCAACACCAACCGGTTGGGGCGCTGGCATCGCCTTTG
Organism: Nitrospirales bacterium; assembly: GCA_029261235.1. Lineage (GTDB taxonomy): Bacteria > Nitrospirota > Nitrospiria > Nitrospirales > UBA8639 > Nitrospira_E. The sequence continues at coordinate 3,953 of JAJDBS010000079.1, read as the reverse complement.
CGATTTTCTTCTCTGGACTTGAGGGCTTGGGGGAGGACAGGCTATTTCCATTTGGCCGCATCGCTGTGCGTGGACTCAAGACCGAGCTTTCTTCTGTGACCTTGAAAAAAGCCACTTGCTCAATTAAAGCCCCAGCTTGTTGCTTCATGGATTGCGAAGCCGAGGTGGCTTGCTCAACAAGGGCCGCATTCTGTTGCGTACCCTGATCCATTTGCATCACCGCTTTATTGACCTGATCAATCCCACTGGCCTGCTCCTGAGACGCTGCACTGATCTCGGCAATAATATCCGTCACTCGCTTCACAGAATCGACAATTTCGGCAAGTGTTTGACCTGATTGATTCACCAAATCACTGCCATCACCCACTTTTTGGACAGATTCATTAATAAGCGTCTTGATTTCTTTGGCGGCCGATGCCGAGCGTTGAGCCAGATTTCTAACCTCCGATGCCACTACCGCAAATCCGCGGCCTTGCTCTCCCGCTCGAGCGGCTTCCACGGCGGCGTTGAGCGCTAACAGATTTGTTTGGAAGGCGATTTCATCAATCACGTTAATGATATCCGCAATCTTCTTACGGCTCTTATTGATTTCATCCATGGCTCCCACGGCCTTATCCGTCACCTTGCCGCCTTTTTCGGCCACTTCCCGGGCTGCCACTGCCAACTGATTGGCCTGCTTGGCATTATCGGCATTTTGTTTGATGGTCGAGGTCATCTCTTCCATTGAGGCACTGGTCTCCTCTAAAGCCCCAGCTTGGGCCGATGTGCGTTGTGACAAATCTTCATTGCCTTGGGTGATTTCACTCGAGGCGGTGGAGACATGTTCGGCCGCTTGCCGCACTTCGCCCACGACATTGGCGATATTATCCAACATGGTATTCATAGCCTGCCCTAACTGCCCGAGCTCGTCTGTACTCGTGACCGTGGCGCGTTGGCTCAGATCTCCATCCGCCGCTGATTGCGCGACTGAGCTAATCGCGGAAAGACTATTCGCGCCTTTACGGCCAACCCACCAACCCAGAGGGATTAACAGCGCCAAGCAGATGAGCCCCGTCATAAGAACTTTACTTTGAATCGCATCAGCCTCAGCCACCGCTTCTGCTTCTGGCACTCGAACTAACACCGACCAGTTCATACCAGGAAAACCGAGAGCCCCTTGCAAATGGACATGGCCTCCAACCTGATTGACTTGCTTCCGCGCATGCAAAGCAAAATCGAATCCAGATTCGCCTCGAACGGCCGCCTGAGCCAAAGCCACACCTTTCTCCGCTAAGTTCAACTTCATGAGCACATCGAAATTACGCACGACATCCATCGTCCCCGTGGTGCTCGGATCATAATCGATGAGGACTCGACCCACGCTATCTAACAGCGTTAACTCCGCACCAGGAAACCCTAGCTCCTTCATATTGGCATAAGTATCTTTGAGCATTTGCTCAATCCCGGAAAAATTCGCACGATTCGACCAATACGCCACAACTGTGCCGTTATCGTCATACACCGGAGACGAGAAGCCCAGCACCAACCCATCATTTCCATGGGCTTGTTTGACATTGTCATCAACATGCACATCTTCGATAAAGGTGCCAGATGAAATATCGTTCCCGGGAGCCGTGAACGGCATTTTCGTCGTAAACTCGCCAGCTTCTAATGCCTGAAACCAGGGGGTTTCCTTGAAATTCTTTTTAAACATCCACTTCACGTCAATGGGTTCGCCTTGTGCATTTTGGAAATTCACCGCGATGAGTGCGCCCTCTGTGTCAACCAACATAGACAAATCATAGATATCATAGGCTTTAGCCATTTTATTCATGACTTGACTGATCACGTTATATTCGGAGTCGTCATACCATTGAGACGTCCGGGTCACGGCGTCATTAAAACCAAAGGCTTGCACATCGCCATAGCGCTCATAAAGATTTCGATCGATTTTATCGGCCAACCCCGTAGCTTCGGACATAAATCGACCGCCGATTTTGGCTTTCATATCATCGGCCGCGCCAAACGCGATCAGTCCCACGGCAGTCATGGGAACCACTCCGAAAATGACAAAGATGGCCACTAATTTTGCAGCAATGCCCAAACTGAAGAATGTAGAAAATATGCGATTCATAAGTCCCCTCACGAGCTAATTGTAGGTGTCTTCCGTGACTCTGGAAGGTTTGAGGTGCTCGTTTTGGGGCCTGGTAGGTACTAACCCAGCCGTCAACCCGACTATTACTTCATCCCGAAACTAATACGTTGTCTTCATTGCCTCCGAATGATTGATAAATATCAAAATTTTTAAAAGCATGCACAAGCAAAATAGCTATTCGTAAGAGGTAAAGCGTCAGGCGACAGATCATCCCTCGCCTAACGCCTCATCCCTAATGCCTTACGGCTTTCTAAAATTCTTCGAAGAAATCATCGTCCGCTTTCGAGGCAGCCTTCCCATTACTACTGCCCACACTCACAGGTTTCGTGACAGGACTTGCAGACGACTTCAGCGCACCAGATGACGATGCCATCGATTTTGGCACAGCTCTTGAGGAGCTAGAACCATGATTGCCACCTGTTGCCCCCGGACGGATCTGTCCTGACTGTTGTTCATCGGTTTTAAAGAACTCCACTTGTCGCAAGAGCTCTTCCGCTTGCTGTTTCATCGATTGCGAAGCCGACGTGGCTTGCTCAACAAGTGCCGCATTCTGCTGGGTCCCTTGATCCATTTGCATGACGGCTTTATTGACCTGATCAATGCCGCTGGCCTGCTCCTGCGAAGCCGCACTGATTTCCGCAATGATATCCGTGACTCGTTTAACCGAATTGACGATTTCATCAAGTGTCTTGCCAGATTTATTCACGAGCTCACTCCCATCGCCAACCTTTTGCACGGACTCATTAATAAGAGTCTTAATTTCCTTCGCTGCAGAGGCCGAACGTTGAGCTAAATTCCGGACTTCCGAAGCCACGACCGCAAAGCCTCGACCTTGTTCACCCGCCCGGGCTGCTTCCACTGCCGCATTGAGGGCTAACAGGTTCGTCTGGAATGCGATCTCATCAATCACATTAATAATATCCGCAATTTTCTTACTGCTCTTATTAATTTCGTCCATAGCCGAAACGGCTTTATCAGTCACTGCGCCACCCTTCTCAGCGACTTCCCGAGCTGCCACGGCTAACTGATTGGCTTGTTTCGCATTATCAGCATTTTGCTTGATGGTTGAGGTCATCTCTTCCATCGACGCACTTGTTTCTTCGAGAGCCCCCGCTTGTGCCGAGGTTCGTTGTGACAGATCATCATTGCCTTGCGCTATTTCTATCGTTCCTGTAGTGATGCCTCCTGCTGCAGACTTCACCGACTGAACCACACTGCCGACTTGATCAAACATGGCATTAAACGATTCGCCCGTTCGTCCAATTTCATCGCGATTGCTCACCATTGTCCGAACAGTGAGATCCCCATCTTTGGCTTTAGCAGCCATGGCTTCCAATTCCCGCATGGGCTTGACCACGAATTTAGAAAGCAGGAAGAACAACATGGCCATCGTGATGAGTCCAACTGCGATAATGCCCATGTACATGCTCGACAGGTTGTTATTGAGTTGCGCCATGGGAGCATCCATTGGAATTTGAACGGACACCGCTCCTAACATATCTCCAATTTGCTTACCATCGTGACATGACACGCAAGCCTGCACGCTCGCAAAATCAGCGGTGGCCCGACGATACATCATGGCACCATTGATGACTTCAATACTGGTAAATTCTTTTTGGCCTGTGGTCAGAGCTTGCAAAGCTTGTTCTTCGAAAGTATCTTGGGGTTTATTGGCAACATTTATGGGTGTCGCACTGATGACCCGAGCGTTATAGACGCCGTCTTTTGCCAGGGTTTCCGAGGTTTCGCGGGTAAACGTCGCTGGGAAGGGAATCGTATCCGGAGCATCATGCTCCATACTGACTTTCATGCCAGCACC
>JAJDBS010000078.1 GCA_029261235.1 Nitrospirales bacterium | reverse complement strand
GTGAAAATGGAAGACTTCGCGTTTACCCACGTCCGGGAGGGAAAATGAATTTACGTACCCTAGTGGTCAATGGGTTTAAATCTTTTGCTGAAACGAAGATAGACTTCCCTGATGGCATCACGGCCGTGGTTGGGCCGAATGGTACGGGTAAGAGCAATATTGTCGATGCCATTTTATGGGCAATGGGTGAGCAGAGTGTGAAAAGTCTGCGAAGCGAGCGTATGGAAGATGTCATTTTTAATGGAACTGAACAGCGTAAGCCTATGGGAATGGTAGAGGCGTCGCTGGTTTTTTCCAATGTTTCCCCACAAGAACTGGAACCGGTTTCCGCGTTAGTCGAGGGGTTAGAGCAAACAACGGACGTCATGATTACGCGCCGTCTCTATCGTGATGGGGACAGCGAATATTATTTCAATAAAATTTCTTGTCGTCTCAAAGATATTCGCGGCTTTCTGTGGAATGCTCGTGCAGGAACGCGAGGACAGTCCGTGATCGAACAGGGCAATATTGAGCAACTCTTGAGTGCCTCACCGCATGAGCGGCGGGAGTTTATCGAGGGCACAGCGGGCATCATCCGCTATAAAAAACAAAAGGCTGAAGCGCTACGGAAATTACAGAGCACCGAGAATAATCTGTTGCGGGTTCGAGATATTTTGGGAGAAGTGCATCAACAGCTTCGCGTCCTTACGCGACAAGCGAAACAGGCAGAGGAATATCAATCCCTGCTCCAAGAAGCTCGAGACCTTGAAGTGCGGTTGTTGACGGGGGATTTCAGGATATTTTTTCAAGAGCATTGTGTCTTTGAGAAAGAATTGCAAGATTCTGAAAATCAGGAGACCGCGTGTGTCGCAGAAGAAGTGCGTTTTGTGGCTGATCAACAACAAGTCCAGCTTGATCTGACGACCATGAACGAAACTGTTCAGGAGGCCCAAGTTGAATTTCGAGAACTAGAGCAACGCATGTCCCAAGCTTTAACTGATATTCAAATCGAACGTAATCGGTTAGAGCAATATGAGCAGCAGCATGACCAGGTCATGGAGGAGCGCAGTAGGCTTCATGGAAATGGGGTAGAAGTGGTGCAACAGCTCGACGCTCTTCGGGAGCGAATCGTTCAAGCGAGAAGTGAGATTGAGACGCTCGTCACTTCTATCGCCCAAGGTGAGGAAAGTGTCTCCGTGGTGGCCGCGCGCCGGCGAGAAATTCAGGAGAAGGTCGATCAAGGGCGGGAAGCCATTTTGGCTGTCACGGTGGAAAAGACGAATGCCGAGAATCGGCTACGGAGTCTAGGGGAAGGACAAGGAGTCACCCGTCGCCGCATTGAGCGCTTGTTTGCCGAATTCTCACAGTCTGAGCTTGACCAAACGACATTGCAAACTGAACAACAAACACTAGAAGCTCAGCGTTCGACGCTGGAAGGCCAATTGGGTGAATTACGCACTCATCAAGAGCAATTAGAGATTCGATTGCAAAGCTATCGGGAAACTCGGGAAGAGCTCGATAGTAAGATTCTGGACATTCAAACGCAGATGGCTGGAACAGAATCCGAGCACAGGGCTCTTCAAGGGGTATTTCGTGAAGAATTGGGATATGGAGAAAACGGAGAACAGGCTGAAGCTTCAATTCGTGAACAATGTTCCTTGATCCAGGCTGCCTTAGCGGAACGGATAGAAGTGGATGAAGCCGTTGAACAAGCAATCGAGGCGGCATTAGGAGAACATTTACAAGCGTGGATTGTTCATTCTCCCCAAGAAGCCCAAGAGTCGATTGCACAATTCCAGCAACATCAATTAGGGAAAGGGCGTTTTCTGCCTTTGCAGGTTCCTCGCATTGGGGAATCTGTGATTCCCCATTGGTGGGCAGAATTGAAGCAGGAACCTTCGGTAAAAGGTTTGGCAAAAACCTTCGTGCATGCTTCGGAAGATATGAGATCAATGGTGGATGGCTTGCTGCATGAGACTGTTATCGTTGTCTCCTTGTCGGAGGCCTTAGTCTTGATGGACAAGTATCGGTGGTTTGAGGGCGATGGCCCATTGTTGGTGACTGTGAATGGTGAGCTGGTGTCTTCCCTCGGTGTGCTGAGTGGAGGGTCTAGCAGAGAAGCGGGTGGTTTATTACGCAGACGTCGAGAAATTTTGGCATTAGAACAACGGCTCCAAGCTCTCCGAGAAGAATTCGAGGTGCTGCAGGAGACACGAAAGGTCCTATGCCAGAATATTGACTCGGTTTCAGTGGAATTGGAGGACGCCGTTTTCGGTATTCGCGAAAAAGAACTTCAGGTATTTTCTGTGCAAAAGGAAGAGACCGCGAAAGGTCAAGCTTTGCCGGATTTGATCCGCCGTTTAGGCGTTCTTCAGCAAGAGCGCGAAATGGAAGAGGCCGAATTGTCACGCATGCAAGCTGATGAAGTTGCTGCCAGAACGCAGCTTGAAAGTCTTGAGCGTCGGCGTACTGAAGAAGATGCCTTTTTTGCACAGTCCCAGGAATTGCTTGGCACGCTTGAGCAAGAGCAAGAAGATGTCACCCTTCACCTTAATGATATCCGAATGAAGCATTCCACGCTGAATACACAATGCGCGCATGAACAGAGCAATCAAGAGCGGCTTGAGCGAGAAGAAGAAAGTCGGAAAATTCGTGTTCAAGAAATTGACCAACAATTGGAGCAGCTCTTTTTGCACAGTCGGACAAGCCAAGACAAGCGTCTCAAGAGTGAAGAACTGGTTGAAGGGCTGGGAGGTCAAAAGGAATCAAAAGGGGAGCATTTACGCGATCTGCAGAATCAGCATGCAGGAATAATGGAAGAAGTGCATCGACTGGACGTGTTGATTAGCCATGCCCGAGAATCGCTCTCGAAAATTTTCAAATCACGGGTTCCCATTGAAGGGCATTTGTCTGAAGTGCGAACCAAGTTGCAGGCTGTGGAAGAAACATTGACTCAGACCTATGAAATTTCTACCGAGGACTTAAAGGTTTCTCAGGAGCGAAATGATGTTGAGGGGTCCGAAGAACTTGATGATGAACAGAGCAAAGAGCAGGATGTTCAGGAGCCGGAAGAATGGCGAGAACACTTGCAACGCATCCGGAAAAAACTTGAGCGGATTGGCCCGATTAATTTGGCTGCGATTGATGAGCATGTACAGTTAGAGGAACGGTATCAATTTTTGTTGGCACAAGAAGAAGATTTGTCGGGATCGATTCAATCTCTTCAAGAAATTATTCAGCGGCTGAATCAAACCACCAATAAATTGTTTGCGGAAACCTTTAAGGAATTACAAGTGAAATTCAATGAAGTGTTCTCGGCCTTATTTGCTGGAGGACGTGCAGAGTTAGTGTTGGTCGAAGAAGCGGAGAATACACCAGCGGATACTGAATCTGCCGAAGCTTCTCAGGAATCACCAGAGGAAAAAGAAACTCGCAAGCTCAAGCGAGAACCTGGTGTTGAAATTGTGGCTCAACCCCCAGGGAAACGTCTGAAAAATCTGACGATGCTTTCTGGTGGGGAAAAAACGATGACGGTCATGGCGCTGCTATTTGCCAGTTTCTTGATACGACCGTCTCCATTTTGCATATTGGATGAGGTCGATGCCCCATTGGACGAAACGAACGTTGTTCGGTTCGGTCAATTTTTAAAGCAAATGGCTGGTCATTCACAATTTATTGTCATCACGCATAATAAGAGAACGATGGAGGCGGCCAGTTCCTTGTTCGGTGTCACAATGGAGGAGCCGGGAGTCTCAAAGTTAATATCGGTACGATTGAATGACCTTCAAGAGGTAGGATAACTTTGGAATTGTTGCAATAATCCACTAGTAGCGTTCTTACCAATTTTGTTGTGCTCACGTTGGGAGTACGCTTCGTGCGTCAAAATGGCTGCAGCCTTACAGGATGACTTTTTTAACCATTCCCAGCAGTTACTGATACCTGAAATTTGCTAGAGCATTTACGGTCTATTTCTTAGAAATATTCAATAGGCTCATTTCGTTTGAGGGAGTGAGGTATTGCCTTGCTCTATAAGAAAAGAAAAGCCCCTTCCTTATCTCAAGGAAGGGGCTTTTTTCTGTGATTCAACTAGGTGCGAAGCCTGCTTAATCTCTGACTCCGCTCCATACTTTTTCTGGGTCGATTTCTTTATCAGGATTGAGTTCGTTGGCTTTAGCCAGAAGGACCTCGGCGGTCTCAGGTATTTCTGGATCGGGAATACAGCAGTCATCTACGGGGCAAACAGCAGCACATTGCGGTTCATCAAAATGCCCGACACATTCTGTGCATCGCTCATACGTAATGACGTAGACCGTATCACCATCTCCTTGGCCTTCCCCAACCTTATGGTTGAGTTCTTCAGCGGCGCTGCGTGTTTCAAATATGGCTTCATTGGGGCATTCGGGGAGGCATGCGCCACAATTAATGCATTCTTCGGTGATCAGTAACGACATAATTTCTCCTTCACAGACAAATGAAAAGTATCGTCAATTTGAAAAGTTGACCTGAGCAATCTATCTCGATTGGTGTATCCAGATTCTTATCGGACATCTCACCAACCAAGATAATATAAACTATTGTAACGACAGAATTTTCTACGCGTCAACAGGACAGAAGACCTAATTGCGATAAGCCTTTCGGCCTGCTGGTTACTGATAAATGTGTGATTGCGTTGGAATTTTCTATTGATGCCAATTTTGGTGAAACGTCTGTTTGTGTTCACTATAATCATAGACTCCATTTTATATTGAGTAATCCTTCCCAGTTCAGTTCCCACTATGCAAACTCAAACGCCTAAGCCATCGGTTGTCTCGGCCTATAGTGCCTTGACGACGGCAGCTATGGTGTGGGGAGGGTCGGTGGTTGCGCAAAAAGTGGCCTTAGGACCATTTTCTCCCGTAGAGACTTCAGTCTTTCGTGGACTCGGGGCCTTAGCGATTCTGCTTCCCCTGTGGTTATGGAAAGAAGGTGGAGGGAAATTTTCGAAGAATGATTGGATGATGTTTTCCCTGCTGGGATTGGGCGTTTTAGGTAATCATCTTTTAGTGTTATTTGGTTTGCAATTCATTGGGGCTGGCGCAGCAGGTGTCATTATTGGGGCCAGTCCAGCCATCACAGCCTTTTTCTCTTCATTGATTTTGAAAGATATTTCTCTTCGATCAATTTGGCTAGGTTGTGTGGTCTCCTTCATTGGGGTTGTTGTTGTTACGGGGCAACAGGGCATGGCCGGTACCGGTTCCAACCCTCTCTTGGGAGGGCTCTTGGTGCTGTTAGGATTAGTGAGCTGGGCTCTCTACACCATTGGGTGTCGGAAGACGATGGACCGATTTTCTCCTCTGACCGTGACGTGGGTGACTTTGATGATATCTTTGCTGTTTGAAATTCCTTTACTCGTCGCCAATCATAAAATGCTTCTTGCAGGCGTAGAAACTGTTCCGGTATCAGGGTGGGTAGCGTTGATGTATGTTATGGTCTTTGCGACGGCGCTGGGGCAGCAGGCTTGGCTGTACGGGGTTGATGGGGTAGGGCCATCACGGGCTGGAATTTTTGGAAACCTTGTGCCAGTTTCTGCCCTGTTTTTTTCTTTTGTGATTTTAGGTGAATCGGTTGGCGTGAGAGAAATAGCTGGGGTAGGATTGATTCTGTTGGGGGTCTGGCTTGTGACACAACGAGCGCAAATGACACGGACCTGATCGAACACACGATTATATTTGAGATTGTTGACGAAACGTTGGAGAGGACGTGAACACATTATGTTGGAAGAACGAATCGAAGAAGTGACCCAGATGAATGAGCAGTTTTATCGAGCTTTTGAAAATCTTGATGTCGGGCTCATGGATTCGATTTGGGCACATGAGGAATATGTCACATGCATTCATCCTGGATGGAGCATTCGCGTGGGGTGGCCGGCCGTGAGGGATTCATGGGTGGTCATTTTTAACAATACCTTCTCCATGGAATTTGAGTTGACGGAATTACAGGTGCAAGTGGCAGCGGATATTGCCTGGGTCATTTGTACGGAGAATATCTCAAGCCGGGTGGGAGAATCCCCTCAAACCAGTCGTGTCGTGGCCACGAATTTATTTGAGCGGATAGGGGAGGAATGGAAAATCATTCATCATCATGGCTCACCTTTGATGGAATAATGAAGAGAGGCCTCTTAAGTGGTCGTATGTTGAACTGTCTGACTCCATTCCTCAACTGTTGTGTCACGATCGTCCATGGTCATGGCACTGTATTTCTTAAACATGCCCAACCCGCCCTTTTTTTTGCGCCACGTGAGGAACAGTAAGAAATGCTCTTTGCATACTGACTGTGTGCCAGCAGGAGCATAGACAGCCTCTGTGCATCCACCAACCAAACAGGATTCGGTACTCATAATCTGATCTCCTTCAATAAACTCATGGTCGTGTAAGACAGGAAGTATGCCCAACTGAGTGGACTGAAGGCAATCACACGTGGTGTGAGGGCATATTATCGCGTCATCAAGTAGGGGGTTCTATGCACTTTCCTTGCGTTCACACGCAAAAGGCGGGTATCGTAGGTTCCCTATTCTCATGGGATTTATGTAGAAATCTATTTATTGTGCCCTTCAGCAAAGGAGTGTGCGTTGTGTTGACTGTTAACGATGTGTGGGAAAAAACAAGAGAAGTTGCCTTGGCGGCCACTGATGAATCTGAAAAGCCACTTCAAGTTGATTATGCGGCTTTAGAAAAAAAGATGGAACGAGCCTTGGCTGGACGAAAAATTGAATTGCTCCATATCAATAAGTTT
>JAJDBS010000077.1 GCA_029261235.1 Nitrospirales bacterium | reverse complement strand
GCCTCAGGGCGCCTCGTGGTGCCGCAAAATAAATACGCCACGCAAAACAAAAAACAGAAGAGGAGCTGGGCTGTCGCGTCTACTGCAGCGTTGAAATGCTTGGGCAGGGGAGTTTTTACACAGCCTGGGCCAAAAGCGGACAGTTAACCTGTGCTCTGCACTGACACTGTCTGTATGGTCGAATCTACGTTTTACACCTAGTTTTTAGATAGCAAAAACGCTTAATCAACTGTATCTGGTTCAATTCCCCTGCCCTCCACCATTTTACGTAATTAATCCTAAGCGCAGAAAGTTTGTCTATTTAGAGTTACGAATAAAACCTCTAGGCGGGTCGATGTCGTCGTGAGGGTGAAAATAATATACTAATCATTTTCCCCGGGGCCTGCTATTTTTAGCAACTTAGCATTGGTAATTTCGTAAAGGCCGTTTTTGTTCAGAACCACATTGCCTTCAGCATCTCTTTTAACGTCATATTCCATAATTTTAGTAGAGTAGTACTTTTCATGGATGAAACTTCCTTGGGTATACTTTAGCAACGGAAGATCGTTTTCAACCTTGTCGAAAATTCCGTAAACAAACATCAAATCCTCTCTGGCTATTGCTTCCTTTATGAAATTTTCAAACTCCTTGCCTTTAGAAAACGGAAAAAGCAAGTAGAACTGTCCGTCTCCTTTAGGAGACAAGAATATTCTTTCTGTTTGTATGCTGTAATCTTCAATATAGTCCCAATATTTCTGGTCAAGAATAATCAAGGCTGTTTGTTCATCTAAATATTTCACTCCCTTTAAGATGCCAATCCAGTGAATTTCCTGTCCTAGATATTTTTCTGGTTGCTTTAAAACATCGCTGGGCATGGCAATCTTATTTGCCCTCAGAAAAAGTTCTTCAACATCCTTTGGTGGCGAATAAAATTTACTGCCAGGAGCGAAACCGGGGCATCCAGTCAAAAAAGAGACAATGACAAATCCAAGCAAAAATAGTTTCATGCTACTCCCAGTTTTAATAGAGGTTAATAATATTCTCGATTATTAGAATCTTAGTCATTTGGCTTTTCTCAGGACCGTAATCGAGAAAAAGTATTTTGACAGATTAGACAGAATGTTTTGAGAAAAGCAAAGGGATAGGGCCTACACCTGATATGGAGTACCGGGAAGAGCAGCGCTCACATTTTTTCCAATGCCGATTAGAAAAAAAAAGGGCATAAGCACAGATTGTTAATTCCGAAAGCCTGCGTTGTCGGATATTTCAGAGATGGGCTAAGTTCTACTGAAGCACCCTGGAGAATGAGGTTCCATTCTTCTAAAATCTGGAACCATATGTCCGCTGTGGGTCGAGAAGAGTCGAAACAGGCACTCTGAGGGCAACGTCTGCTTAGTCCACACAAGCCTTTAGCGTACGATCATTCCCGAATCCTCTGTCGACCCCATCTAGATGGCATTGGGCTGAAGGGTTGGGAATTCTTGCCGTTACTTTCTTCCAATCGTGTTGCATGACATTCCTAATCGTCAGTGCTTAGGTATATTTGTAATTATTCCGAAAGAAGCGGGCAGCTCCCTTCGGTTTCGTGAAAAAACGGGAATTTAACAAATGTCCTTTCAAAAAGGCGCCCTTTTAGGAATGGTTGTGGGAACGCTCGTTTTACCACTTGTCTACCTTGGTTGGACTTTTAAAATCTCTCCCATGGAGACAGTGGCTTGTACGGTTGTCAAACATGAGGTTGAGGCCGTTGATCAATTACCGCAAAAGAATTTCCCAAGGAATTTAACGACCCATTACGAATATCAGTACGAAGGATTAGATTATGTTTCATCCTCTGATGGTGATTTTGAAAGTAAAGAAAAATTAGAATTGTGGATAAAAAAGTCTCCCATCGGATCCCAACATGATTGCTGGGTGGACTCCAATGATCCTACCAAACTTCTGAAGTTTCCCTTTCCGTACACCGTATTTTATGGAGCTATCCTTGGAGGAGTCGGTCTTATGGTGTTCTGTGGATCGTGGACCTTATCGATGCTCTTTCCATTAGGATTTGGACGGGACCCTAAGACTACGATTGAAAAAATTTCTCAAAGTGACGTCAAGAATCGGATTGAGAAACGTTTTCAGGCGTCTCTGAAAGAATTAAAACTATTAGGATTTAAGAAATACTGCTTTTATTGGGAAATATCTGTCCCGTTTTATCTCATTTCTAATTTCGTTGTATTCCTGGCAATGTGTGCGAAAAAAGAGATCATAGAATTTCGATCTTCTCTGCGTATTGCGAGGGGTTATCCTCTTTTGGAACTTCCCAATCAGGGAACGTTTGCGGTAGTCCATGCGTTTGAAAGTCAATTCTTGACGTTATTTACAGATGGAACATTGTTAATTACTGGGACAGAAGGGCGGATCAAAAGCTTCGTGGACGAAAATTTCCAGGTCCATCGGCAGGGCGCAACCCAAACTGTGGAGGCCGCTTGGGGCCAACATCAAATTCGTGTTGAAGCATTCAAGGCAGAGGGGAAACGGCTAAAAGAGAATATCAATTTTTCAGATTATGCAGACATTCTCACAATCGTAGAATGTATCTTGCTGGCTAACAATTTATTCCGGAAGACAGAAGGGTGTGATGGAATGATGGGTTGAAGGTCTGATTCGGATCAAGGAAATTTAGGGGTGAGTAGACCTGAGGGATTTCACCTCAAGCCCCTCGCAGAACCGGACATGACCCTCTCGAGTCATCTGGCTCCCATCATCCAGTCGGAAACCTGATTCCAAGCTGCCAATGCACAAACAGCTTCGGCCGATGGAAAGTCGTCTTCCCAAGCCAGTGTTTCGCGCATTTGAAATAGCGTCCCTTCTTTGTCCATTTCCGTGAACAGACCCAACTCCGTTACATGGGTCCTAAGTTTTAGGGAAGGAAATGCCTGTTCATACCAACTATCATCACTTTTTTCAGTAGGTTTCCTTTAGATCGTCAAAGGTCCGCTTTGGGTCGATTTGCGACGAACAGGACGAAAATTATAACGTCCGCTTTTCCACAAGAACGGTTCGCCCGTGAACCCCCGGAGGCGAGAAACACAAGCCGAGTAAACCTGCCATGTTACCGACTGCGCGGTTCTGTTACATTTTCGCCTTTGTCCGACAAATAGATTCAATTTGCACCGTAATTTTTTTAATCAAATTCTTGCTTAGTACACATTCGTTAATTCATTAAGTAAATCAGCGAACCCCCAAAGGACTGTCCCTAGAGCACCAATTTAAAACTCAATTTCCCTGATTTCCTTATTAGCTGTAATTCGAGCAGCAGCTATTACCTTCCTAGATCGCTCCTTTATTGCCTTGGCGGCAATCTGGTTCAACTGATCTTCGGTTTCGTTGCCAGACAGACCATACATATAGGGCATTCGCTTGACTTCCGTTAGAACTCTATCAAGGGCGTCATCTGGCAAACGTGTATGTCTGATAACAAATTCATTATATTTTTCTATGATTCCAGTTGCCTCAAAGTACATAGCAATGACTACAACAAGAGCTCCTGCTCTTGACAACCAACCCCAATTTTGCGCTGTAACGCTTATGCCTATTCCGATAGCTATTATTAAGAATGGAATAATCCAAGCAAGTCTTTTATGAAATTTTGGTACGATAAATTTAATTAATGGTTCATCTTGAATGCTATGTTGATTCATTGTTTACCCTTTAATTCTAATTAAAAAAAAAATTGGTGATTACGGCTATCTCTGATGAAGCATATTCGCCTACAGTTACAGTCTATTACCGTGACTTAGCGTGGTCCATGTAACACTATGGGGTAATCCGTCACCTTTCCCGGTCATGTGACACTTTGCTCGGAAGTGTTACATTTTTCGGCTAATGGATAAGGATTTGGCTGCAAACCCTTGTAGCCCACTCGTTATGGACCTGGTGTAAGCTCACGGCGGAAACTGGCAGCTAGATCTCGTGAAGTAATCACAGTCACATAGATGAGGATGAGCGCAACGATTGTTGTTCCAGAAAAGAAAATCGCATACTCAAGCACAACTAGAACCCCGTGGTGAAGAGGAGAGTCTTTCATAAGATGTGCAAAGTATCTGAGCGCTAGTGTCGTGCCTACTAGAAGCGCGTATATTGCTGCGAGCAGTATCGTGTCTTTAGCAAAACGCCAGAAGATATCCAACGCACTGAGAACCGGTGCTGTCTCTTGTCTCACGGAGTTCAAGACTTAACCTCTTTCGACCGGTCCCAGAGAGTCTTTACCAAAGTGTAGGAGATGTTAAATAGGAAGATGGAGAACAGGAGAATACCGGTGATGAGAACCAAAAGCTCTGTATTTGCGAGAATGAGTGTGGTCAAAGAACCTACTTCAAAGTCAAGCCAGTCTCGGGTAATACCCATTATTGTAGAGAACGACACGAAACCAAAAAGCAAAGCAGCACCCGCCATCATATGAACAAGGTAGGACCATACCGGGAGCCAACTTGGCGAACGGACCTCCCTCCGCTTAGTTGCCTCAACCTTACCGATGATCGTCTCTAGGAAATCAGCTGTCACGGTGGGGTTTTCTGCACGGCTCAGATTTGCTTCGAGTATGCGGATAGCAATGTTATCGAGACTGATTCTGCGCAAATAAAATAAAGTTGGGACGACTAGGGTCATAGAAATCATGCCACCGACGGTTAGCAAAGCGTTGTTGGTATACCCCCCCCACGTCAGGTAGCAAATCCCTAAAAAGGTGAACAGGCCGCTGAGCACAATAAGGATACCTCTGAGATTCTGATACTGTTTGATTGCCTCATCGATGACTTCCTTTGTAGTTCTCGTTTCCATGGTTATCCGAAGGTCCGCAGTAATAAAAATAGACTGCCTGTATACCGGGTTATTTTATATCTACCACCCTCTTAAACACGATCAAAATATTGAAGGATTCTACAGACTGTTAAGATTTAAAAAAACCTTGGAGCAGGGATGATGTAACAGAATGGGGTATTCGGTTACATTTCCAAGGAATCTCGCGTTTTTGAAAGAAGGAAAATGATTTTAAAATCAAGACCTTACAAAATCTCGTTTTTTGAGATTAGCCAAAAATGTAGCAGTTCCCCTAAGCGAAGTGTTACATTTTTAGTGTTTTTTGTCATCTCAAATATGCACCCGTTTGGTCTATTCCTAAGCTCTTCTGCTTGAGCTTTGCGCACTTACATTCTTCGTTTGATCCGACGCCTACTATCGGGCCTGAGACGGACACTCGATTGTCGATTAGTGGCTGGCTGCCATATTCACCCTCATCCTAGCCTTCTCCCTGAAGGGAGAAGGAACTTCAGAAGCGCACAATTGAACCCTAAAAATACAATTCCTTACATTGAGGATCTTCGCTTCTAATCTTATGACGCCTGCAGTCCGGCTCTCGGGATGAACGCTCCTAACAGTTGGCGGGCCTTGTTTGAGCACAGCGAGTTGGTCCGCCCTCAGCCTAGCGTTCATCCCTCTTCATCTGGCCGGACTGGGCGTCAATGGTTTTGCCTACTTTTCCCGAAAGAAAAGTAGGTCGTCCGCCGGGGCGAAACCCGGCATGCATCAAAATTTCAAGAAGATGCAGCTTGGATAAAGGAAATAAAACTAAGAAGAGGCTTACGCGGGATCTTCGTAGAAAATGTAAGGGGTAGAATAGTCGCTAAATTCAAAATAGACTTGTTTTTCCCCCGGGTCTTTTTGGCCATTAAGATTAGCTTCCAACACCCAATGCCGGTACCCAGATTGATGCCAAAGAATTCCGACGCCTGCAGTCCGGCTCTTGGGATGAACGCTCCAATCAATCAGCGGACCTTGTTTGAGCGCAGCGAGTTGGTCCGCCCTCAACCTAGCGTTCAGCCCTCTTCATCTGGCCGGACTGGGCGTCAATGGTTTTGGTCACTTTTGCCGAAACAAAAGTGACTCGCCTGCCGGGGCGAAACCCGGCATGTATCAGTGATTCAAAGAAATGCCAACTTGCAGAGAGAGGAAATATAACTGAGAAAGAACTCAGGTGGGGTCTTCGTAGAAGATATAAGGCGTGGAATAATCACTAAATTCAAAATAGACTTGTTTTTCCCCTGGATCTTTTTGGCCGTTGAGGTTGACATCCAACACACCATAACCAAACCGGTAAGGGCGTGGATGGTCATCATTCGTCCCCATGGCCGTGCTGAGTTTATCGATTTTCATAAATCGCTTGACCAGTTTTTCACCGGCATAGATTTCTAGTACTCCGTCTGTCCCCGTCCAGTTTTGAACAGCACGGCCTAGTTTGTTTTGCGTCTCTTGCGTACAAGCAGCCAAGAGAAAAAACAATCCAAGGATCCATATTTTAGCAGTCATTGCTAATCATCCTTTAATTTCGCGAGGCCATCTGTTGATACGCATCGCGCACCAGCTCTTTGCCATAGGCTCGTTCCAATCGACGAACGATGAAATGTCCGCGTGCCATATTTTGAAAATGATCCATAAAGAGCAAATTCACGGTCGCACCACCAGCAGCTCCGAGTAAGGGAATTGCTTGTGCTACAGCTTTTTCAGAAACCTGAATACTGTATCGTGTAGCAATTTTAGATAGAAATCGCACTAAGACCGGTGCACCAGTACTCGCTAACCCCTGCTCGGCTAAATACTTTGCGGCTTCCGTCATAGCACCAGCCAACGCGGCCCTCACGGCAAAATACCCTGTATCCACACCATCATCTTCTTCTTTCGTCCCCCCGAGAGCAAAGACTTCCAAGCAGGCCAATTTTGTTTCGGCCTCAGAAAGCGGTTCGCCTTCACTCCGGGCAATGTCGGCAATGGATCGCAACATGATGGTTGTTGAAATGGGGAGTTCCACCGTCAAGGCTAACAACCCGAACGCCCCTCCTACCGCCCCACTTACCGAGGTAAGAAACCGATGTGTCCCATCGGCTGATTCGCCGCGATACCGTTCATCTATTGATGAAATAGCTAAATCCATGGCTTTGGTCAGGGCTTTCTGCGTAGTCATGGCCAGTTTATCTGAAACACCTTCAGGCAGCATCGTGATGGCTTTTTCAACCGGTCCTCCAATGAGATTCGTGACTTTCGCTGCGAATGATGGATTTTCAAGGAGATCGACCGCTCGCCCTAAATCTTGATGATCAACAGAATTGAGGTGATTCATAAATTCTTCCCTCCACAGCTGTTTTTTGGAGATAGACCATTTGAGATAACATTGTATTCTTCTTTGATGAGGATTGGCTAATCATCAAGAACAGTCAGAGGGATCTGCTTATTTTCGAGGATGAGGACTGCCTACCACAAGCCAATCCTGACCAATTTTTTTGAGTTCAGGATTCTCTAGATGCCAGGCTTGGTCAATTGTCTTAGGCGAGACTCCACCGATCAGGCTCTTAGAATCTTGGCCACCAAGTAATTTCGGAGCGATATATAATCGTACCTGATTGACAAAACCTTCGTGAAGGGCTGTGGCATTAAGAGTACTCCCCCCTTCTAACAGCACAGTGGACATCCCCGCCTTACCGAGCTTGTTTAACACGGCTTTCAGTGACACCATGCCATGCTTTTGAGGAACAATCCATACCTGAATACCGCGATCTTTGAGAGTTTGGATTTTTTTTGGTGAGGCCTGTGCTGTTGTGAAGATAATGGTGGGTTGCTCATGTACCCATGTAAGAACATGGGCTTTGCTAGATATACGGAGATGGCTGTCCAACACGACTCGTACCGGTTGACGACCTTTTCGTCGTTGAGTTGAATGCTTCAATCCTCTTGCCGAGAGTTCAGGATCGTCAGATTTCACGGTCCCAATACCCACCATCACGGCATCAACGTGGCTTCGTAGGCGATGAACATCTTGCCTGGCTCGCTCACTCGTAATCCATTTCGACTGTCCAGTTTTTGTTGCAATCTTTCCATCTAAGGTCATTGCCCCCTTGAGAATGACGAAGGGCTGGCCTGTCGCGATCCAATGGCGATATCCCTCATTGAGCTGTTGTGCGTCTTCCTCCAAGACTCCAACTGATACGTCGAGACCTGCTCGTTTGAGAATCTTTATTCCCTGACCACTGACTTGTGGATTAGGATCCGTCATCGCCACGCACACTCGAGACAGACCCGACTGTATGACGAGCGGGGCACAAGGCGGAGTACGTTTTTGAGAATGGCAACAAGGTTCTAAGGTGACATAGAGCGTGCCACCCCTTGCTCGAGGCCCAGCTTTCTGAAGCGCAAGTATTTCTGCATGTGGCTGACCAGCCTGTCGATGATAGGCTTCGCCCACAACGCGGCCATGCTGGACAACCACCGCCCCCACCATCGGATTAGGGCTGGTCTTCCCTTTCCCTCGAGCCGCCAAGGAAAGGGCACGTTTCATGTAAACACGATCAGATGAGACGGAGGTCACCGTCGTTTTGAGGAAGATGAAGATTTCTTACGTTGTGTAGATTTCACTGCTGCTTTCTTCTTGACCGTGGCCTTCTTCTTGACTGTTACTTTCTTTTTAACCGTGGCTTTTTTCTTGACCGTTGTTTTCTTTTTTGCTGTAGCCGTTTTGGCTATGGATTTTTTAGTTGCAGTTTTTTTTGTCGTCGTTTTTTTGGGGACAGGCTTAGCAGTCTTGACTGACGTTGCCTGCTTTTTTCTTGCTGGTGTTTTCGTGGAACGCTGGCTTTCTTCCTTCTCGAGAACGACTAAGGCGGCTTGCGCAGCTGCTAAACGGGCAATCGGCACGCGATACGGAGAGCAACTCACATAGTTCAATCCTAATTCATGGCAGAACATTACCGAACTCGGTTCTCCACCATGCTCACCACAAATTCCGAGCTTAATACCTGGACGAGTTTTTCGACCTTCCTGAATAGCCCATTTCATGAGACTTCCCACACCTTCTTGGTCTAACACCGCAAAGGGATCAGCATCCAAAATATTGCTGGCTTTCTTCTCGATCGTGGCTTTACACATCCTGCAGACCATCTTTTTCCAATCAACATTGTTCCGCTGACAAACAGGACATCGATCTTGCCGGTCCAGATAGAAACCGATATACGGTCCGGCGTCATCTCGAGAAAAACCAAAGGTGGTTTGGGTGAGATCATTGGTCCCGAAAGAAAAGAATTCTGCATCTTCTGCAATCTTCCCAGCCGTGACCGCTGCACGTGGTAATTCAATCATGGTGCCGACTAAATAATTCAGCTTTATGCCATATTGCGCCATGGTTCGTTGGGCGACCTCACGAATAAGTTCTTTTTGGGCTTTCATCTCTGAAGCCATGCCCACCAACGGGATCATGATTTCCGGGACAATCTTCTTGCCCTCCTTCGCGACTTCACATGCGGCTTCGAAAATCGCTTGGACCTGCGTCCGCGTAATCTCTGGCATCGTAATGCCCAAGCGACAACCACGAAGACCGAGCATCGGATTAAATTCATGCAGTTCTTCAACACGTGTGAGGATTTTCTGTTTCTCCTTGATGAGAACAGGATCTCCATTCGTCACTTCAAGTTTGGCCAATTCCACAAGTAAATGTTCGCGTTTCGGGAGAAATTCATGAAGAGGTGGGTCCAGCAAGCGAATCGTAACAGGGTAGCCTTTCATCTCACGGTAGAGTCCAATGAAATCCTTCCGCTGCAAGGGAAGCAATTGCGCTAAATAGATTTCGCGTTCTTCACGGGAAGAGGCCAAGATCATCTGCTGCATGATAGCGACACGATCTTCCGCAAAAAACATATGTTCTGTCCGGCAGAGGCCAATACCCTCCGCACCAAAGCCTCGAGCAATCTGTGCTTGATCTGGCACATCGGCATTGGACCGAACACGCAACGTCCGAAACGCATCTGCCCATTTTAAGATCGTCGTAAAATATTCATACTTTTCAGACTGTTTGGGATCCATGCGGCCTTGAATGACTTGGATCACTTCTGAATCCACCACCGGGATATCACCCGCATACACTTTCCCTGTGAAACCATTTAAGGAAATATATTCGCCTTCTTCCAACACAAGCGTGCCAAATTGGACTTTCCCGTTGGACAGCACGGTGACCTCATCACAGCCGGCTATACACACTTTACCCATCTGTCTCGCCACGACTGCGGCATGAGACGTCATCCCACCTTTTGCCGTTAAGAAGCCTTCCGCTGCATGCATGCCATGGATATCATCTGGACTCGTTTCGTGACGAACCAACACGGCCCGTTCACCTTGCGCTTTTAGTTCAACCGCACGGTCTGGCGTGAGGGCAATGCGCCCGGCTGCGGCCCCAGGACCGGCAGGCAAACCTTTACCAACGGATTGGAAATTCGCCTCGTCACTACTTTCAAAAATAGGATAGAGATACTGAGAGAGTTGTTCCGGGGCGACACGTTTGACGGCTTCTCGGCGGTCAATCACTCCCTGTCGGACCATATCCACGGCAATACGGACAGCAGCAATACCCGTGCGCTTCCCAACGCGAGTTTGCAACATATACAACTTGCCTTCTTGAATCGTGAATTCCAGATCCAACATGTCCCGATAGTGTTTTTCGAGAACCCGCTGCGTCTTAATAAGATCTTTGTAGGCACTCGGCAATGATTCCTGTAACGATGCCACTGGCAAAGGCGTCCGAATCCCCGCCACCACATCTTCACCTTGTGCATTGAGTAAACATTCACCGAAAAAGGTGGACATGCCATTGGCGGGATTTCTCGTAAAGGCCACACCCGTTCCACTCGTATTTCCCATATTCCCAAACACCATGGACTGCACATTCACGGCGGTGCCCCATTCATCTGGGATGTCATACAGTCGTCGATATGTGACAGCCCGATCGCCATACCAGGAATCAAAGACCGCGTTGATCGACATACGCAGCTGTTCGAAAGGATCTTGCGGAAAATCAGAGCCAGTTTCAGCTTTCACGAGGGCTAAATACTCATCGACTAAACGACCTAAGGCCTGCTCATTTAGATCCGTATCATGCTTCGCCCCTTCCAGCTCCTTCATTGCATCGAGGGCTTTTTCAAAGCCCTCTCGCGACATGCCCATGACCACATTTGCAAACATGGTAATAAAGCGCCGGTAGGCATCGACAGCAAATCGCTGATTGTTCGTCTTTTTGGCAAGGCCTTGCACAGTATGCTTGTTAAGCCCGAGGTTTAAGACCGTATCCATCATTCCCGGCATCGATGCTCTCGCTCCAGACCTCACGGATACCAACAAAGGATTATCTGGATCCCCTAATCGAGCCTTCATCGCTTTTTCAACTTGGCGCAGACCTCTGAGCGCTTGATCCCACATCGTGCCTGGATAGCGTTTTTTCGAATGAAAATATTCCACACAGGCATCTGTCGTAATCGTAAATCCTGAGGGGACGGAGATTTTCAGGTTGGTCATTTCCGCCAGCCCTGAACCCTTGCCGCCCAAGAGTTCCTTCATAGTGCCCGATCCTTCAGCTTTTCCGTTGCCAAAGAAATAGACGTATTTTTTCTGCCGCATGAATCGCTCTCCTTTACCCAGCCAGTATCTTTAGAAAGAAATGAGAAGAATAAATAGTCGACAATAGGGGATTGCGTCTAAGA
>JAJDBS010000076.1 GCA_029261235.1 Nitrospirales bacterium | reverse complement strand
GCCTCAGGGCGCCTCGTGGTGCCGCAAAATAAATACGCCACGCAAAACAAAAAACAGAAGAGGAGCTGGGCTGTCGCGTCTACTGCAGCGTTGAAATGCTTGGGCAGGGGAGTTTTTACACAGCCTGGGCCAATAGCGGACAGTAACACTTAACTTAATCGCGTTTTTTTTGCGTCGGTTGCAGTTATTTGTTATGTGGAAAGTTCAGACAAATCATCTTTAGTTTCAATTTCTGTCAGCCATTTCAAGTTTTGGCAAAAGTTTTGTGAACACTTCAATTTTACCTTTTTACACATTTTGCTAAGACATATTTCTACATAATGGTCGTATCGCTCACTGGCTTTATCAACTGAGTAGCCTGCGTATTTGTAAATATAGTTGCTTCCATAACGTTCATTGAATGGATTATCTAAAAGTACTTTTGACAGCCCCAGTCCAGATTTTTTGTCTATTTCAAACCTGATAGTTCTATCATCATCCCCAATCGTAACCCGTGCGGTTGCAAAGAGATTTTCGTCTTCTTTTTCAACCTTTAACCAAATTATCGTGTTCATTTTTCAATATCAATCCATATAACGTTTGAGCTCACTCGGGTCGGCCCGCGCAGTGGATTGGCATCGAGTGCAGCGATTGGTTATGGGCAATTATTTCCAAAACTGCCACCACTGTTTCCGAGGAGACACCGTTGATTCCTCCCAACTTCCGTCAGCCCGACGAACTGCTCGATGATTACCAATACGAATTTCTGTTCCTTCTGCGTGATCAATCAGCTCCAACAGATACGGCGCAAACCAATACTCGCCCCCAACCTCTTCGATAGAGACGTTGATTGCGTAGTCATCGTCCGTTTTGCCTATGACCTCTACCTCTGTAACAGATGGCGTGGTTTCACCATAAACTTGGCCGGTCTTTCCAGCCAAACCGAGTGCATCGGTCTCTTTGGAAGGAAAAACCCTTACATTGTCGCCGAACGAAAATTTGTTCGTTTTGCTCATAACTAGTCAGTATAGCTTTCTCTCGGATGCAGTATATCCAACCAATGCCAAATCATCTTGGCCTCAATTTCTTTATATTTCTCATGACTTAGGAACATCCCAACTCCTTAATAAAACACAAATACTGCAAGCTTGATCAGTGTATCCTACTTTCAAAGCCAAAGCCGTTAAGAGCTTGAGGAAGAGGTGAAAGGTATCCATATAACAGAATCCGCTATTCTCTTATATTTTCGCCGAGGAACGGCTCGGTTAGCCAGAACAATGTCTCCTTTGGGGTCGCATTGCGACCATTGCGCTTTGGTATCTATTTCAGGAGAAATATTTCAACCCCAGCCTAGCTGCTGCATACTGATGGCGTCATTCCATATTTTTGTCATGTGCGTGATGCGTTCACCATCAAAAACCATATGGTAAACGTAGTCAGCAGCAATTTTCTTTCCCGTCGGCGGTATTGGCCCACCTGGGCCAGTTTGTGTGCCATGAAAGACCGCAACTGCTGTCACAGATTTATCGGCTTCATCAGCGGCAAAGAACTTCAATTCATAGTGTCCATCTGGAATTGGGGTAGAAAGGTTCTTCATCCACTCGCAATACCCTTCTAAGGTTGATATCTCAGACAAGACAGTTGTTTGTGAGGAAAACGTCGCGTTGGGATGACAATGTGCTTTGCACGCCTCCCAGCCTTTTCCTATTTCGCACGCTTCAAAAAAATGTTTCGCCGGATCGAGAATTCTGCTCATGACTGACACTCCTTTTTATTGACAATTCAAACATTCGCTTTGGGTCGGGTGCGGACAGTCGCACTTATCAAATGCCATAGTCAATTTTCGCTTTTTGCCAAAGCGAAAATAGATTACTCCAAGTAATCTCCTTTCCTACTGGTTTGGCGACCCACAAAACTGACCCATACAGAATTTATGGTTCTCGGGTTTTTCATGTGTGTTACTGAAGTGTTTAGTCTCTCATGCTCCGACGCCTGCTGTCCGGCCCTAGAGATGGATGTTCCGATTATCCTGCGGACGTTGTCTGAGCGGAGCGAGTTCGTCCGCTCCTCATCCTACGTCCATCTCATCTAAAAACGCCGGACTGGGCGTCATTGGTTTTGTCTACTTTCCCAGAAAGAAAAGTAGATCGGCTGCCGGGCCGAACACCGGCAACACAGAAAAGCTTTTTGGCATGAGAGTTGGGAGATAAGGGCAATGTGGTTGCCGGTAAAAACTCTTTGATCTGTATGACCTGAAACGGATGAAATGAAGCAAGATCTTGCTGTGCGAAGGCGTGAGGAAAGGGAAATGGCGTTACAATTTGATGTCGATGAAGGCTTGTTGTTTCAGCTTGTTTATCCATTCATGATAGACTTCTTCCCCTCGTTCTTTTAGCAGTTTTGCGCGAATGTCGCGTTCTACTTCTTCAAACAGGTGAGGTTGTGGTTCTTTCACGTCATCGTAGAGAAGCAGGTGAACGCCAGTTGGTGTTTCAATAGGCCTCGAGAGCGTTCCAGGTATCATCTCTTGTAGCGCGTGTTCTAGGGGGGTTAACAAATCTTTCTCTTGGACCCATCCTAATTCCCGAACAGATTGAGCATGTTGAGCCGCAAGATCTTTAAGGGCGATTTCCGGTAGCCAGTCTTTATAGATCGCTTGCGCTTTTTCTCGCGCTCGAGTGCGGTCGTCTTCTTTGGAGGCTTCGAAAAATATGTGTTTCAATTGATATTGCGGTGGCGTACGAAAAAGAGTGGGATTGGCGTTGTAGTACCTGCGCAATTCTTCCTCTTCTACGACGACATTCCGGCGTACTGAGAAATCAAAAAGTTTCTTCAACAGTAATTGCTGACCAAACTCTTCTTCAGTTTGCGTCGGTGGTAGAGGTGTGCGACGCAGAGTGGCATCAATTTCGTCTTGTGTGACGGAAAGGCCTTTGGATTTGGCTTCCTGCAGTTGGAGGCGTTCAACGATGAGATCATTGAGTACCTCACGTTGCTTTTGCGTATACCGACGCTCTAATTCTTCCCCGCTGAATTTGGCTTTGAGCCGACTATATTCATCACGGGTTTCATCTTCCAGGTCGAACCACGTAATGACTTCTTTGTTGACGATGGCCACGATTCGATCTGTATAACCCATACCGACTGTTGGCCAAAAAATCAGACTCAATAGGCAGAAGGCTCCAAGCCAACTTAAAATAATTTTTGATGGAGTTCGACGAATCAGTGGGTCAGCCATATGTGAACATCTCATGAATTAGCCAACGGAGTTTTCACTTGTAACGATGGATTGGGCTAGGCCTTGTAACAAAGGATTCACTAGTGGGTACATCTCGCTCCATTCCTGTTCGGCCATGGTCAGGTGCATCGCTCGTGGAGAGAGGAATTCGAGACGTTCATTCCAAATATCGATCAATTCACGGAGTCCCTGATCAGGAAGTTTCGCCTGTTCGTGAAATCGTAGATTGACCACGCCTTGTCGCACTTCAATATATTCCAATTTGAGGGTTTTGGCCAAGACCCGTATTTGCATCACTTCAAAGAGCCGTTCCATGGCATGGGGTAGGAGCCCAAACCGATCGAGTGTTTCCCCATAGAGCAGGGCTAAATCTCCCAATTTTTCGCTGCCCGTCAGTCGCTTATAGAGGCCTAAACGTTGTGAGGCATCTTCCACGTAATCATCTGGGATAAAGGCGGATACATCGAGTTGGAGTGTGGGTTCCCATTCTTCTTGGACGTTATGGCCTTTGAGTTGCTGGACGGCCTGCTCGACCATTTGTAGATACAGATCCAATCCAACTGCAGCAATACTGCCGGATTGTTGTTTGCCAAGCAAATTGCCAGCACCGCGTATTTCCAAGTCGGCTGCGGCAATGCGAAAACCCGATCCCAGTTCGGCAAATTCCTGAATGGCCATCATCCGCTTTTGCGCGTCGGTGCTCAGGGTTTCTTCGTTGGGAATGAACAGATAGGCAAACGCCTGTTGTCCGCCACGCCCGACTCGCCCTCTCAATTGATACAGTTGAGATAAGCCAAATAAATCAGCCCGGTCCACAAGAATCGTATTGGCATTGGGGATATCCAGGCCAGATTGAATGATGGCGGAGGCCAACAATACGTCCGCCTCATGGTGGAAAAATTGTAGCATCACGCGTTCTAATAATTTTTCATTCATTTGCCCATGGGCCATCAGTACGCGGGCGTCGGGTAAGAGTTCTTGCAACCAGGCACCCGTTTGTTCCATCGTCTCGACTCGATTGTGAACATAATAGACTTGTCCACCACGAGCCAGTTCATGTCGGATGGCTTCCCGTACGACCGTGGGATCGTGCCGAATGACCTGGGTTTCCACGGCCAATCGGCCAGGCGGAGCCGTTTCAATGACCGATAAGTCTCGCACGCCAGAGAACGCCATTTGTAACGTGCGAGGAATGGGCGTCGCTGAAAGAGTGAGCACATCGACTTGGGTTCGGAGCTGTTTAAGCCGTTCTTTGTGCCGTACCCCAAACCATTGTTCTTCGTCGATGAT
>JAJDBS010000075.1 GCA_029261235.1 Nitrospirales bacterium | reverse complement strand
CATAGGCTGGGGCAAACTTCAGACACCAGCACCGTATCGATTCATAGGTCACGATGATGCCCCGCTCAGCGAGCAGCTCTTCGACTTCACGAAAACTGAGGCAAAAGCGATGATACAGCCAGACGGCGTGACTGATGATGGTATTGTCAGGTTAACTTGTTGCAGACACAATGGAACGGATTGTCGCACTCCGCTTATGCGCACACCGATGCCTTCCACACTTGGAACGACTGCGTCCGCCAGATCCGATAGTTGACCGCCTGCATGAGGTGGCGGCCCAGGCGGAAGAGATTCTGGGTCAGTCCATGGAGCGTCAAAAATCGTTGAGCCTGCTTCGATGAAGCAAAGCCGCGCATGTGGTATTCTTGCTGCCGCGTCGGTTGATGCGAGACTTCGACGCGGTTGTTGGCATAGACCTCATTGATATGCTCGACGGATGGCATGACTTCACGATGGGCCGCGTCATAGCTTTTCAGTTTGTCCGTGTAGAGCCAACGGGGTTCGCCCCCTTGGCCTTTGAGTAAGCGGCGAAAGAAGCGGGCTGCAGCCTTCTTATTGCGTCGTCGCTGCACCAAGATATCAATGGTATCCCCATCTTGATCCACGGCTCGCCAGAGATACTGATGCTCCCCGTGAATGGTGATGACGACTTCATCGAGATGCCAGGCATCGCCCAATTGGCCTTGCCGTTTTTTCAGTTGGCGCGCATAGGCTTGGCCAAACTTCAGACACCAGCACCGTATCGATTCGTAGGTCACAATGATGCCGCGCTCAGCCAGCAGCTCTTCGACTTCACGAAAGCTGAGACAGAAGCGATGGTAGAGCCAGACGGCGTGGCTAATAATTGCAGAAGGGAATCGGTGGCGTTGATAGCTGATCGTTGTAGTCGTCATAGCGTACAGTCTGCCAAATAGGAGTTAACCTGACAATACCGGATGGTGGGGTACAACGTGCAGACGGCCGTGGATGCGACACACCACTTGATCGTGACGCATGAGGTGACCAATGTTGGACATGATCGTCACCAGTTACACCACATGGCGCAACAAGCGAAGGAGGCCATTGGTGCGGAGACCCTCGCCGTCGCCGCCAATCGCGGATATTTCAAGGGAGAAGAAATTCTGGCCTGCAAGCAGTCGAAGATCACGACCTATCTTCCCAAGCCCCAGACATCAGGCAGCACGAAGAAAGGCTTGTTCAGTAAACGCAACTTCATCTACCACGCGGACGATAATGAATACACATGCCCGTCAGGGGAACGCCCCATCTGGCGGTTCGAGACGGTGGAGAAGGGATTGAAGCTCCATAATTACTGGTCCTCACACTGTCCGAACTGCTCGATCAAATCACAGTGCACGACCAGTGCGTACCGGCGAGTGACGCGATGGGAGCATGAAGCTGTGGTCGAGACAGCCGAAGCCCGCCTCAATCGAGAACCGGAGCGGATGCGCACTCGACGAGAAACCGTCGAGCATCCGTTCGGGACCTTGAAAGCCTGGATGAGCTCTACCCACTTCCAAACAAAAACCCTCAAGCATGTGAGCACCGAGATGCGTTTGCATGTGTTGGCGTACAACTTCAAACGGGTGCTGGCGATTCTCGGCGTGACGCCGCTCCTCAACGCAATCCAGGCGTGAATGGTGTCCTCCTACACGCAAAACTAGGCTCAGCAGCGACACCGATGACGCATCAGAGAGGCTCGTGGTTCCACAAAACGGAAATGCCAGTTAAGACAAACAACGAAGAGGAGAGGTGTTGACGTGCCTCCTGCAGCGCTAAAATGCTGGGGGTCGTGAGTTTTCACACAGCCCGGACCCTGAGCGGACCGGCTCAAGACTCGCGAACAATAGGTGTAGAGAGAAGCTCGGTCCACCATCGTGACCAGCACACTTTTCCGGTCCTTTCCAATCTCCGTATCGCACTCCCAGTCGCCCAGAGGTGTTTTCTTCTCCACTTCGTGGGACCGCTCCGTAATCGAGACACGATTAGGAATGCAAGAAGCTCGTGCGCCCGAGCCATATCGCTTGCGCCGATGCTTGCCTCCTTGTCGCTGAAACGGTTTCAGTTGCGCGTGTCGTGTGGCATCCCGATAAGACATACCGATAGATTGTTTCATGGCTGAGGCGAACACCATGATGTTGTTTTAAGTAGCCACTGACCTGCTCCGGGCTTAAATATTGACGAATAAGTTGCTGGATGATTGACGCAATGGCATCCGTCAGCTTGCGATACTTCTGTCGGTTGGCCTGGTGCTGGCGATGTTTCATAATTTGCAGCGCCCAGTGATAGGTATACATATGACTCTGTGCATAGGTATTCCGTTTGAGTTCACGACAGATTGTCGAGGGATGCCGGTCCAGGGCGTCGGCAATGTGTTGTTGCGTGTTCCCTTCCCGCCGAGCCTGTCAGATATAAAATCGCTCTTCTTTGCGTAACTGTTGATAGGGTTTCATGAGTACTGATCCTCGATTGAGATGGATGGAGTCGTTACCGCATCGTACCCGAGTGGGGATGTAAGCTTCCCCGTCAAGCGGACAGTTCATAAGTAGAGTTTCCCGGTGTTGGGTGGTGAATAGGTACACGGAGCCGCCCCCTGTAGCGCGTCATGCGGTCGGTGTTCATTATAGATGGTGATCCACTCTGCTGTGAGTTCCCGCACCTGCTCCAAGCTGCGAAACAGATAGAGATTGAGCACTTCATTCCGGTAGGTACGATTGAACCGCTCGATAAAGGCATTCTGCGTTGGGCGTCCGGGTTGAATGTGATAAATCAATACGCGATTGGTCTTGCCCCACTCGTGAAGCTGCTGCGAGAGCAACTCTGGCCCGTTGTCCACTCGGATCATGTGCGGCAACTCCCGCTCCGCTTTCAGGCGGTCCAACACCCGAATGACCCGCTCCGCTCTTAGGGAGGTATCGACCTCAATGGCTAAGATCTCTCGATTGAAGTCGTCGATGAGATTGAACGTGCGAAAACGAGTGCCGTGATACAAGGCATCACTCATAAAGTCGGCTGACCATACTTCGCTCAGGGCCTCCGGCACGAACACGGGGATCGAGGGTCGCGTGGGTAAGCGGCGTTTCGTGCGTCGGGGATGATTGAGCCCCAATTGACGATAGACCCGATAAATGCGTTTGTGATTCCAGGGATGCCCCATGGCTCGCAACCGAGCAATAAATTTCCACACCCCCCAACGGGGATGGGCGTCAACCAAGTCATTGAGGGCTTCTATGACTTTCCCATCCCGGACTTGCCAATCCACGGGGCTTTGATAATAGGCCGACCGAGCCAGCCCGATAGCCGCGCAACTCCGATCGACCGAGACCCCATGGGTCTCCTGCATGGTCTTGACCGCCGCCCGTTTGTCAGACGGCGTTAGCGCTTTTTTTCGAGCACATCCTTCAGGGCTCGATTCTCTAACGCGAGATCGGCATACATGCGTTTCAGCTTCGCGAGTTCGCTCTCGGTTTCCTTGAGGCGCTTGAGATCTGACGCTTCCAGCCCCCCGTACTTCGCTTTCCAGTTGTAATAGCTGGCATCGCTAATCCCATGCTCCCGACACAAGTCTTTGACTTTGATGCCACTGTCCCCTTGTTTCAAGATCGCAATAATTTGTGTTTCGCTGAATCGAGACGTTTTCATGAGAACCTCCTGGGTGCATGATGCCAGAAAGCTCTACTTTTGGTCTGTCCATGTTTTGGGGAAGCTTACAGGGAGGCGTGAGAAATTGCACTTATTGTATGAATCCGCCCTTCACCATGGAGCGCGCAGCGATTTTTCGCGCTGATTTCGGGTTCTCGGAAGATGGTTTCAATTTCTCGGCGGGATTTGGCCTGCCCTTTTGACTCGTGCTTCCGACCTGACTTTCCAACGATCGAAAACTCCACTAACCAAGTTCAGCGTGACAGAAAACTTGCCCTCACTTGACCGGAGCCTTCTAATGGGTGACCCAAAATCGGAGGAAAGTGGAGACTCAAGAATGAAGGAATGAGATGGCGAGATTGATAAATATTGTACTGCAAGACCTAACCCTAACACCCTAAACCTTTAGTAATAGTACAGCCTCAAAAAAATGAGGGCACTCCCCAATCTTTCGTATCCCGGAGAGTGCCCTGCATACTGCACTTAATTCTGCACGTTGACTTCGAAGGCCTCTTTGATTTTAACCCCATCGACGACACTCAGAGCCATGATTTCGTGATTGCCATTAGAGACGGTCGTGGTGTCCCACGTGACCGTGCCACCACCGGCAACGACGACGCCAAGTTGAGTTTCTTCATCCACCAGGACGTCGGCAACATTGCTTCCTGTTGCTACCGTAATATGTACCACTCCCGAGACAGTCGACTCTTTTGCCGGAGAGAGAATCGTCACGGAAGCCGGACCAGTCGGCGTTGGGTTGGGATCTGTTGGTGGCGGATTGACGATAGGCGCATTATTGACTGTTACGTTCACCTTTGCTGTTTTCCGGTTATTGGATAAGTCTACAGCAATGGCCTTAACGGTTTGGGCACCGTCGGCAAAGACCGTCGTATTCCATGTTAGCTGGAATGGGGCCGTGAGATCTTGGCCAATTTTTTTGGTCCCAATCTTAAAAATGACTTTACCAATCCCGGTATTGTCAGATGCATTGGCCGAAATTGTGACGGTTCCTGATACGGTGCTGCCAGCAGCAGGGGAAAGAATCGTCACGGTTGGTTTGGTTTCGTCTGGCACCGGCGTCGGATCCACTGGGGGAGTGACTTGTACGGTGACGACGATTGTTGTGCTATCGGTTGCCCCTTGATTATCTTCCACCGTCAGCGTTGCATCGTATGTTCCTGCATCGCTATAGGTGTGACTTTGAAGGTTTCCGGTCGCGGTGGTGCCGTCGCCAAAATCCCAAGAAAAGCTGACAATTTGGTCATCTGAATCATAGGAACCCGTTGAACTGAAATCGACGGGGAGCGGGGCGTTTCCCGTGTTTGGCGTGGCAGAGGAGACGGCGACAGGAGGCTGGTTGCCAGTTGTTTGGCTGGCGAATTCGTACGCCCCCATATCCACGATAGGCGCGGTTCCTTGTCCACTATCAAGTGTCGCTAGATCATCAAAAAATCGGTTATTCCCTGACAAGTCGGTTGTGTCGCTAGTGGAAACGATCAGATTATTCCCGGCGTCAATGGTGGGGGACGAGGCGCTGAGTTGGAGATTGTCGTCCAAGGTTCCTATGATACCATCAGGACCTTTTGCATCCACAAATAACGGGTCCTGATCGATTGAGCCTGGATAACTGTTGGGGTTGGGTGGATCTTCCCCTGGAGTTGGTACCCATAAGCCTTCAATGTCGCTATAGCTAATCGTCAAATCACCGTCGTTGCTGATCTGTCTCTTAACCGCTGGGATGGGATCTTCATCCGACGAACCAGATGATAAGACGGTGTTGCCCCAGACAATACTATTCTCAAGACTTATACTCGCATTGGCCCCGATATAGAGACCGGCCGCTTTTTCCTGCCCAGAATTTCCAGAAAGCGTTACATTGACGATTTCGGAAAGACCATTGTGGCCTATGGCCATTGCCCCGCCTACACCACCTCTTGACCCCGTAGGAGATTGTACTGATGTGACCTTGTTGCCGCTAAATTGGCTATTGGTGATCTTAAGAGAGGGGGATGCGGAGGTGTGCCTGGTATAGATAGCGCCACCAAGATGCGAACGGTTGTAAAGGAAGTGAGAATGATCTATTGCGAGATTGCCCCATGAATAAATAGCCCCGCCGTTGGAGGTGGAGGAAGCTTGATTAGGGTCGGCTCCATTTCCATTTCTAAAGCCAGCAAAATTGGAGACAAAGGTTGAGCCAGTAATCCGAAGAGTCGATGTCAACTCCTGATAAATAGCGCCACCTTCCCCGTGAAAAGACTGAATGGCCGCATTGCCCTCAAAATGGCAATCGGTGAAGGAGACCTGGCTTGTGAGACCAATGATGCTTACCGCCCCTCCCTTATGACCGGATAAGTTGTTGCGGAAAAGTGTGTTCGTGAAAGATGGAGAACCGTTTCGAATATAAACAGCACCACCATGTTCCACGGCGATGCTACCTTCAATGGTGGTATTCTGGATAGTCGGGCTGGCCTCATCGATCAGAATGCCGCCTCCTACTCCAGAATCCACAGGGTTCGCAGACATAAATATTGCACGGCCATGCCCATGCAGAATAGTAAAGCCGTCCAGAATAGCGGTACTGTCAGTATTAGTGGCTGTGACGACGTGGAAGCTATTGTCCAGCATATTGAAGGATGTCCAGGCGCCAAGATAGAATCGTGGCACGTCATCGCCGTCCAAATCGCCATTTAAGATCGTATGCTGTTGCTCTGGATTCCGTTGCTCTCGGGCCGTTTCACTGCCAGAAAACCCGCCGTACAGGGCAACATTACTTTTCATGGTGAAGGTCGCTTCGCGCACGCCATCTTGCGATGGTTTGTAGCTGCCGGCGGCCACCCAGATTTCACCGGATACCGTCATGTCGATGGCGACACTCAGGTCGCGATAGGCATCTTGCCAACTCGTGCCATTGTTGTTGCCAGTAGCATTTCCATTCACATATGTGGCCGCTTGCGCGATCGCCCCAAGAGGGGTGAAGAACAGAAGAAGCATGGTGGTGAGAAGACACAGTTTTTGTTTCATAACGACCCCTTGAATAATATAAACGGTATAGTATGAATTATGATTCTAGTGATAATGGGAATATAAATTTGTTTATAAACTTGGCTCAAAAGTCACCGACATTTTTGCAACGACTGCCTGATTTTCACATCGGTTTTGGGATGGCTCACAAAGGGGAATGCACCGAACGAAAGGCCCCCCTTGCAGAGGGCCTTTCGGATAGACGCAGCTGAACTACATTAGAGTCCAGGCGGCAGATCAGCCTCGAACCAGAGAGCTTCTCCGACTGAGGTGAAGAATTCTCCCTGAGCGATGTGCCCCACAAGAATCTGATGGAAGGTAAACACAACACTTCCCTTGAACTCTGTGGACGACGTAATTTTCAGAGTGACATTCCCATCTCCTGTCGCGACCGTCACCGTTGACGTCGCCACATCTTTGCTGATGACTTCACCCTCGAACTCTCCATCTGGAGAACTCGTGCCCGGCAAAATCACTGGTGGCGGAGGAGGACTTGTTGGTGGCGGAGGAGGACTTGGACAAGAGTAAACCGTACATTGGACCGGTGGTGACGGTGGATCAAGGATATTATCGACCACCAGAGATGTACTGGCTGCCTGGCTGGTATTGTTGTTGATATCCACTGCTGTTGCGGTTACAACCACCGTCCCTTCGGGGAATGATGTGGTATCAAAGGTCTGTAAGAATGGTGGGCTTCCAACCTCACCAAGTAAGGTTTGTCCGGCATGGAAGATGACTTTGGCAATACCGGCGTTATCGACGGCATCAGCCGAAATCGTAATGACTCCAGCTACCCTGACCCCATTAGACGGCGACAAAATGGTTACCGTTGGAGGTATGGTGTCTGCAACAGGAGTGGGATCGGGCTGAGGATTTTGAGTGGGATCCGGCGTTGGTGCTGGAGGTTCTACTGGCGTGCCTTCTGAAACCACCATGAACGCTCGAGCTTCTTGGACTTTGGCTATGCCCTCGTCAATTAACTCATCGCGCTCCGAGGCATCTTCGGCATTGGCTGCCGAGTCTACCAAAGATTGAGCCTCTTCAAGATTTGGGACGGCATCCTCCTCATGTAACTCTGACTGATTGAGAACTTCGATGGCATCACCCAGATCAGCGTATGCAAGTTCTAGCAATCGTTGGGAATCGTCCACGGTTGTCCCTAATTTGGCTCGATCTAAGAAATCCGTGACCGCACGAATGTTGTCTAGTGCATTGATCGTTCGCAAAAACGCTGCGAGGACATCCACATCGACTGAAAGTTCACGCCCTGCGGAATCTTGGAGTTGCAGTCTTTGACCTTCGGTGGAAGTCCTAAATTGATCGGACTCATAATGGCCAATCGCGTCTTCCAAGGTCGTGGCACCATTATGATGAAAATATGGGGCGGTATCTGCCGCTTCTATGACAGAGGTGATATTGAATGTTCCATTCCCAAACCCACCTAGGAATGGGTCAAGCTGAGTCCCAAATCCTCCATCGCGTGGTAAGGCTTGGCCCGTCATAGCCGCCGGATGATTGAGCATGTCTTCAACTCCTGTATCGAAATTGGAGTTGATTCCAGCTGCCGTCAAGGCTCCAGCATTTCCATGGCAAATCGTACATTTCCCCGCAGCCACAGTATTGTTTTCTGAATCTTCCGTGGTGAAGAGCACCCGACCACGTTCCGCATTCTTATCCGCTAATTCAAGTGCCTGAAGATTCAACTCTTCTTGACGTCCAAGAGAGAGGGTAAAGGCTTCAATTGCATCAAGTTCAGTATCAGTCGGTAATCGAAAATCGACACCCACTTCACGATCAAGTGTTTTCGGGAAATGCTGAGTCACAGCACCTGTGGTAAAATCCCGTAGAGTTCCATTTCCTGGAGCCCCATCACCTGACCAACCCGTCATTTCTAACGGGGGCTCTGTTGCTGCAGACTGAATAGATAACGACATGCCCAACATATGCGGTACGCTTCGCATCACGAATTTGTTGGTCGGATCATCCAATCCATCCAAATTGGCCAAGATCAGTCCAAATTGACGCATCAAGTCTGGATTTTCCAGTTCCGCCAAGTCAGGATTGTTTTCTGCCACAAACAAGGGATCATTCCCAGGCAAGGTAGCAATAAAGTCTGGATCAATGGTGAAGTTATTTTCGGCTCGGTGACAGGTGCCACAGGTCCGTCCATTGCCACCAAAGGTTTCATTGAAAAATAACTCTTCGCCTTGCGCAATGAGTGCCTGAAGATTCGGATCCCCGCTTGCTTGGGCATAGGCCGGGGTCGGAACGAGGAACGAAAAGTCCTCGGATTGGTTGGAGCGGTCTTGACCATTTTTGGCTAACACCACGTGACCCCTTTGTTCGTTAAAGAAAAGTCGTTGAAAGAGCGTAGGAGAACCAGCTAACAGAATGGCATCTTGGGGATGTTCATGAGAACGGGTGACCACAAGACGGTCCAGTTCAAAGCCCCAGAGGTCTTGTGCGCTCAATTGAGCCTGAAGCACGGCTTTTCCCTCTTGAAGTTGCAATTCACCAACACGAATCATCCCATCCGTGGAAGAACTGGGTGTGCGGGTTTTACTGTCTTGTCGATTATCGATCAACCAGATGTCGTGAGATTGCTCGCTGGGAAGGCCTGTGACAGAAACGGCCAGTATCCCATTGACGAGATCGAGTGTGGCCTTTCCTTTGGCCTGAGTAAATGCCACTGAAAGTCCTTTGACAAAACCGAGCGGTAAGTCCAGACGCCCGTTTTCTCCATATTGGACTTGTCTGACCTTCCAATTGTCGTAGGCCTGATTGAGTGTTGCGACATTCCCAATGGTTGGTGAAACTGGCGTAACAGTTGCCGCGTTGTGCCAATACAACGACATCAGCACGACAAATGCGGCGGCAGTAAGGGCTACCCCCATACCGCCCAGATACATGATGGTTTTCTTCATAACGTTTCTCCTCCTCTCCCCCAAACTGCGAAGAGTCTAAAATTTAAAGTTTGAGGTAAGGACATTTGTATGCCCAATTAAGTGATAATAATTGTGGGGGGACCTTCTTCAATATTCCATCTCAACAACTAGGGCTAAGCTACAACACCCTCGAAGGGAAGCATCGTTTGAACAGTTAGGAGTGAACTGTATCAAATAGAACATTAAAGGAAGATTAAAAATGTAAATCGATAAGATAATTTGCACACCAGCACCTACCGATTCGGCTATGGAGGAACAATATCAACTAATATGTGGAACGCAGGTTCCTAAAGAGAAATTCGCACTTTGGGATTCAGTACGTATCAAGCAGATGGCTAGACAACGATGTGCTCATCATCTGTGCAGGTGATATTCGGCCCAACCCTCAATACATATCCTGCTCCTCTAACCGTCTGTATAAGCTTGACAGGATACGGTACATCGATTTTGTTGCGAAGGAATTTAACATACACATCAATGACATTACTGTTCGACTCAAATTCCTCGTTATAAAGATGTTCAAATAGTTCGGTTCGAGAGACCACCCTGTTGACATGAATAGCCAGGTATTCCAAAAGATTGAATTCCTTTGCGGTCAAGGCAATCGGTTGCCCTCCACGTCGTACTGTTCTGGCGGCCATATCAATTTCCATATCTTCCATTTCGAGCTTGCTACTTGCCACACCTTTACTACGACGAATGATCGCACGGACTCTTGCCACCAATTCTCCATAATCAAATGGTTTTGGCAGAAAATCGTCGGCTCCTGCGTTCAGTCCGTGAATTCGATCAGCAACCTCCCCTTTTTCGGTCAACAGAAGAACCGGGAGGGTCAGACCTTTCTCTCGTATTATTTTCAAAAGACTGATTCCATCAAGGGTCGGGAGTCCCACATCAAGGATCATTGCATCAGGATGAAAATTTTCAGCCAAATAAAGGCCCTCTCCGCCATCAACAGTCATTTGCACTATAAACCCTTCCTTTTGTAAAACTGTCTGAAGGATTTCGCAAAGGACTTCGTCATCTTCAACGAGTAAGATTTTCATGCGGAATGTTCCCCAAAGTCCTTAGATTTGTGATGAAAGATTTTTTCTATTTTGAGAAGAGGCATGATATTTTTCGTTATCTTGAGTGTTTGAGAGATGGTAATACCTCTCTGACGAATTGGTACTCCCGTTTGAGTTTCTCCATGACCTTTTCTCTTTCTTCCAAATCTTCTTTATCCAGCGACTGTTCAATGATGTGACAAAGATTCCTCATGCCGCTCGCACCAATGCTCCCACAACTACTCTTAAGGCTGTGTGCCGTTTTAGTTATAGCGGCAAGATCTTGACGATGAATCGCATCCTCCAGTTCAACCAATCGAACAGAAGCGACAGCGAAAAAACGATCCACAATGCGGCTAAAAAATTTGGAATCAGTGGTCGCCTGAATCTGGTGAAGGGTCTCCAGAACCTTTGAGTCCAATCCATTGGAGGTGAACCCTTCCTTGCCCGCTTCATATAGTCCAGTATGTTCAGAATCCTCTGATGCGGAAAAGTTTTCTTGGACGGGAGTCCTCCTAGGCTGCGGGAAAACAAAAGCTTCGATTTTCTCACGCAATTCAAGGAGCGTGAAGGGTTTAGGAAGGAGACTGTTCATTCCAGCCTCCTCACCTTTCTCCCAGAAATCAGGAAAAACATGCGCGGTCATGGCAATAATGGGTATTGGTTGCCAATTAAGCCCAGCTTCTACGGCTAGCCCGGTGGTGTCATTTATTGGTCCTCCTGACCTGGTGGCGTGATCCACCTCATAGCGTCTGATGGTCTGTGTAAGCCGAAACCCGTCCATGTCTGG
This sequence comes from Nitrospirales bacterium, assembly GCA_029261235.1. Taxonomy (GTDB): domain Bacteria; phylum Nitrospirota; class Nitrospiria; order Nitrospirales; family UBA8639; genus Nitrospira_E. Next base: position 5,513 of record JAJDBS010000075.1, on the reverse strand, counting down.
CAATTGCCAATCCATCAGGATGAGATCAAACGATTGCTGTTGAATGGCTTGAATTCCATCTCGCCCATTGTTGGCGAGGTAGCTGGTGCAGCCCAACAAATTCAACATTCCTTGTGTCACTTCCTGATTCACCAGGTCATCTTCTACTACCAACACCTTGAGGCCAAGCGGAATCATGCGCAATGAACCTTGAGATGTGGTTTGCGGTTGCTTTGGTGAAATATTTGCATCCGTGACTGTTTCAAACCACAAACCAAACCCAAACGTGGCGCCTCTGCCAAATTCGCTTTTTAAGGTGAGTGCTCCTCCCATAAGTTCGACAAGTTGTTTAGAAATAGTAAGCCCTAGCCCCGTGCCTTGCAGTTTATGGGAAATCCCACTATTCCCCTGAGTGAAAGGTTGAAAAATCTGGGCTTGAACATCTGGGGCTATACCTGTTCCGGTATCATTTATCGCAAATTGAATACGAACTTTTTTTGCAGTTTTCTCAACCAACGAAACGGTGACGATCACTTTCCCAGCATTAGTGAATTTTATCGCATTACCAAGCAGATTTATCAGGACTTGCCACAAACGTAAGGAATCACCCCACACGCTGCTAGGAATCCCTTGTTCTATGTGTGCCGATAGTTCAAGACCTTTCCCAATGGCTTGAGGCTTCAGAAGTTCCACAGCACCTTCTACGATAGCCTTCAGATCCATGACCAAGGTTTCAAGATGTATTTTTTTCGCTTCGATTTTTGAGAAATCTAAAATCTCGTTAATCACGGTAAGGAGAGAGTCAGACGATTGCTTAATAATTTGAGAATATTTTCGTTGTTTCGGTGTAAGCTCTGTACGGAGAAGCAATTCTGTCATTCCGACCACGCCAGTCATCGGGGTTCGAATTTCGTGGCTCATTTCTGCAAGAAATATTGATTTGGCTTGCGTGGCGTTCATGGCCTGATCGCGTGCAATTTTTAGTTCATTCGTCCGTTCATGGACCTTCATTTCGAGTGTTTCAGTTTGGTGCCGAAGGTGTTGTGTCGTTTCAGATACAAGGGCAATAGCTTTTTCAAAATCCCCTCGAAGGGGTTGCTCAACAGTTTTTGAATCGTCCACGTCGTTCTTTGTCGGAACAAGGTGATCGTGCTTTTCTCTCTCCACCTCTACCAATGCCCCTTGTAGTTGCGTAGACAGTTTCCTCATCGCAGCGGAAACTTTTCGTTGAGAAACTTGAATCGCAAAGATATTCGCGAATATAAGAATGACAGTAATGAAGACCAAGCTACCCATCGCCGCAGTCGCTTCTTGCTTAATTTTTTCTAGGGAAAATACGATTCGAATCCAAGCATTGGCTACCCCTTCATCCATGAGAGGTTCCACGACGACGAGAATGGGAACCCCCTCAGCAGTCTTGTCGTAAATCACACTTTCTCGTTTCTGAGCTCTGACGTCTAACCATTGCGAGTCATTTAACGTTTGGCCAATTCGTGAAGTGTTTTTGGCAGCCATGATCATATTATCTTCATCAATAACATCAACCTGTAACACATCGGGATCATCCAGGTGCTGGCTCATAGCCACTTGGATGATGAATAAATTTTTCAGAACGGCTGCGGAACCCATGAGAGCAAAAGCTTGACTAAAAGCCCGGCCTTTGGCTTCTGCTTCGTGGCGGAATGCCTTTTCTTGTGAATACACCATGAACGCGGCTCCCAGACTCATGACTAAAAAAATCACCATGGACAATTTAACCGTTATGCGAAAGTGTAAATTCCCTTTCCATCGAGCTTGAAACTGGTGGCCCCATGGGAAACGAGGAAACGGCATCATCGGGTATTCCCAGTTTTGAGAGTCACGAGTATCCTGCTCTGTGCACCGATCACGAATGATTGATGGCCTCTTAGACTTGAATGGACAGGAATCAGAGACACTCTTATGGAGGACAATCGGAATAGTACCCCATGGCTGTTTATGATTTTCATGGTGGAGAAGGTGCTCGGGAAAGAGAAAGAATAAAATGTACTAAATGCCAAAGATCGTTTTCTCCAGGGGATAAAGTACCAAGATAGGAGGGCATCGGAGTCCCATCTAAGCCAGTCAGGATACTGCGGGCGATTGATTCAGGGGACGATCCGCCCTTGAAAAAAGATGGACTTGTTAAATCGGTCGCCCGAATGGAAAGTCCTGAGCTATCCTTGAGATCTTCTGAATAAGAAAATCCGCTACCACCCTCTCCATTTTCACCGTGGCATTTTCCACAACCAAACTTGCCATACAAGTCTCCCCCTCGTTGGACACTTTTGGTAGTGAAGGCTATTGGTGATGCTTTCAGGGTAAGAGGTAGAAGAATTTCGTTCATAAAGTCCATGGAAAAGGTCTTTATATAGGCAACCAGATTCCATCGCTCATTCTCGCTCATTCTATAAAAAGAAGGCATGAAACCCGGAATCCCCTCTGTAATGGTTCGAAACAGATCTTGGTCCGTCGGCATTTCTCCTGACGGAGTACTACGAAATTTAAAGGTTCCAGAAGTGAAATTTCTGGGGCGGGGTGCCGAATACGAGCCAATAAAAAAGCTTGCGGGGCCGTCACCTTCACCTCCCTCCCCATGACATAATAGGCAAGCCTTGCCGTACAGAGCTTTACCGTTCACGATGTCTTCTGACGTGACCGACGCGTGACTGGACCCAAGGATGAACAGACACCCTCCGACGAGGAACAGGCTGAAAGAGATAATTTTGAAGCTTGATTGGAACATTGTTTACAACATGAGATCGACTCCAATGAAAAAAGCGTGTCGAAAATTCCTTCCTGGCGCCACACCTCCTTCAGCTTTTCTAAGATTCCTATCGTGGCGAAGAAAAACCGAAAAATTTTGATGGAGATAGTATTTGGCTTGCATTCCAAGGAAAGTGGTGCTTTTTCGGTGGGCCAGAGTCCCTCCAGGATCAAGATAGTCCAAGCGCAATGAAAGCATGAGGTGATCGGTGACCAGCACATCGCCCTCAATGGTGGTACCAGTGGCAATCTCATCAAATTGGGCTGTCATGGAAGAAGGAAGATTTGTCACACGGTCGATCACAAACGCGCCATAGAGATCAATCATTTTATATTGGATATTTGCTGCGAAACCATAACGCTCCCAATCTACACTATCCCTTGTTGCCAACTTAGCATTTCGGTTTCCGAAATAGGCAAATCCTGAGAGACTTGACGAGAAAAATTTTGAACGGGCATGGTCCAGTCTCATCATCACATACCAATCCTTTGAATTATTCGAGTCTCTAAAATCTTCATTGGCACCATTGATGATTCCCGCCTGGTACAGGAACCAGTCCCCAAATGGTCGGCCATAGAGGTCGATGCCGACCTCAGATACCGCATTATACAGAGCAGACTGATAAGGCAAAATAGGGGTACCATTGCGTTCGAAAATTCCAGAAAATTTCGCCGCAAAGGCGGCAGGAGACAGAGCAATGCGATCAATCGTTGGTAGGTGAAAGTCGCCGTGTTCATCCCGGTCATCTCCAATGACCATCAGTTGTTGGCGAGCGGTCGGATATGACCAAAAAGCCGATGGATCTATTCGTCCGACTCTAAGGTGAGCCACATCGTGTTTGCCGATATTGTTGAACGTAAAAAATCCACGTTCGAGTCCCGTGTGATTTTCCTCGAAGTTCGTTTCAACTTCAACAAAGACACCAATGTTATGGAAAAGCGTTCCAGAAACCATGAAACTGGCTATTTCAGGGAAAGAGAACTCCGTTTTATCTTTTGAGCTTCCTTGGATCCCTCTACCAGACCCTTCATTGTCGAAGTCAACGCTGCGAAGGACATTCCCTCTCAACCGAATGGCCAAATGATTGGTGACATCTTCCAAAGAAAGAGCACCAAATGCCTTTCCACCAAAACTCCCTCCTTCCTCTGTGCCAGGGAGTTGATACCCGTTTTCTAAAAATCGTTCACCATAGGAATTCAGACGAGGAGGTCGTGTATGGCAAATGGTACATTTTACGTTGTATGTGCGGGTAAATGCGGGAATCGCGTGTAATGCAGGCGGGATAACAAGAAGTAAAACAATGACAACTACAAATATGAAGGACAGTCCTAGAAAAAAATATTGTCCGCAGCTCTTCATTAAAAATTCAATCGAATCTTTCTTTTACGAAAATTTAGACGATAGATTTTCGAAAACATGCATAGGAGTTTTCTTGAAGCAGTATAACTAGGCTAAGTCTTGTGGAGCCATTGCTCGTATACGTTTCTGATGGTAAAGAATCAACTATCACCAGCAGGAATTTTTGATGTTTAAGGAGAGTAGAAAGAGAGAGACTAGGCTGAAACAATCCATAGCTACTCTCCTGGAAATTGCAAATTAACAGATACCTCTTCATCGCTTGGCACCACAACTTCTACTTCCAATGTTCCCAAATATTCGTGCCAGACTTCGATCCTATGAGTGCCTGGAAGGATTCCAGAAATCCTAAACTGTCCTATTTCGTTAGTCACCGCAAAGTATGGGTGATCGAAGACGTGAATATAGGCCTGCATGAATTTATGAACATGACACTCCACCCTCAACAAGCCTGGACGCTTAAAACGTTTCTTGATAGGGGTTCCGCCTTCAACTAATGCCACATTGATAAAGGTCTTTTCCTCCGTCCCGATATTGGTGTTATGCAACAAGGGATCATCGTTCCGAATCTGGAGTACCTGCTTGACCATTGCTGCATTGACACGCGCGACAAACGTACAATCTTTATTGGCAAGAACCACTTCGATCGAAGGAATTTGTTCTACTTCTCTTGGTGCGCCCACCAAGTTGACTACCACTCCTTTGACTCCTTTAGTTTTTGGATGAACGTGAAGCGATTGAATTGTTCGGGTTTCTCCACAAAATTCGGTATCTTTTTTTATCCGCACCTCTTGTGCAGAAGGAATTTCGCCTCGAAAAACTACCGAGCCAACAATACTGGCCGCATGAGAAAGAGATACGAGTAAGAAGGAGGATACAAAGACTATTTCAATTATGTACACACCAACCTTTAACACCTTTCTCTTTATTTGGTCCAAATCAAACATCATGTTCTTTCCCTAAAGACGCGGAAACTGATCTTTCGAATTTGCTAGGCTTCCCCATCCTTGAGTTTGAGTTCCTCGCAATCACCATTAAGTTCTCTACATATTATAAAGCAGCTTTCCCTTATTACCCGTGGAAAACAAAAAACAAAATTGTGTGATTTTTTGAATCTAGAAAAATACTTGACGATGTGGCAGTCCTATAAAATGATTCAAGTCTTCCAGAGCGGACCTTTCTCACTGCCAATTGCAGGTTGGTTTTGCCCCTTGCAATATAAGATTTTTTGGCGGATTGCTTCTGATCAAGGGTCCGCTATTGGCCCAGGCTGTGTAAAAACTCCCCTGCCCAAGCATTTCAACGCTGCAGTAGACGCGACAGCCCAGCTCCTCTTCTGTTTTTTGTTTTGCGTGGCGTATTTATTTTGCGGCACCACGAGGCGCCCTGAGGC
>JAJDBS010000074.1 GCA_029261235.1 Nitrospirales bacterium | reverse complement strand
TGGCTGAAAGTCTGGATGTTCCTGGCAAAACGCGGAGATGACCTCCGTGGTCTCTTCCGGTTCAATAGAGCAGGCACTATAGACGATGATTCCCCCTGGTCTCAAGAGGGTACTGGTCCTATCGAGTATTTCCTCTTGGGTCCGCCGGGATTGTTCAATCGTCGAGAACCGTTTCAACATCTTTCCTTCGGGATGTCGGCGTAAGATACCCAGTCCGGAGCAGGGTGCATCGATTAAAATACGATCAAATGGTTCCGTGAGAGATTGTGACGCTGCAAGGGCTGAATGATCAGATATGGGCGTGAGGTTTGACCAATCAGTTGCCGCATCACGTTCATGCGGGTGAATAATCTCAATACCTAAGCGTTGGCAATTTTCTGCCAAGCGTGCCAGTCGCTCGTGTTGGCGGTCTAGGGCGATGATTGTCCCCTGGTTTTGCATCAGTTGAGCGAGATGTGTGGTTTTTCCTCCAGGAGCCGCGCAAGTATCAAGAATGCGTTCACCCGGTTGAGGGTCAAGCAAGGGAGGAATGAGCTGGGCCGCTTCATCCTCAATGTAACACCATCCTTCTTTGACGACAGATAGGTTGCCTGGGTTGCCACATTTTTCGAGTGTGATTCCCCAAGGACTCACAGGTGTTGCTTGCCCCGTAATCCCTTCAGCTTCAAGACGATCCAAAAGCATCTGGCGCGTACAGTGCAGGGTATTTGTTCGTAACGTCACTGGAGGGATTTCCAAGGTCTTCTGGCAGAGTGATTCTGCAGCGGAGGGTCCAAAGGCCTTGATCCATCGTTCGACCATCCAGATCGGACAGGAGTAGCGTAAGGAGAGTCCTTGAACAGGATCCCCAGAAATATCAGGAAGCGGAGGAGCTGGCTGTCGAATCAGATTGCGAAGAATACCATTTACGAGTCCTCCCCAATCATGTCCAGGCTGTTTCCGAATTAGCTTCACAGCCTCATTGACGGCGGCTGAGTCTGGAATGCGGTCGAGATAGAGTAATTGATAGGCGGCCACCCTCAAGACTGTGGCCACATTCAGGGGCAAGCGAGCTATGGGTTTGCGCGAAAGATGATCTAACCGCCAATCCAAGGTCACTGAACGCCGTAAGACACCGTAGACGAGTTCAAAAGCCAGCGAACGATCCGAATCAGACAACACGACATCCTTGATAGCAGCATCGAAGACGTCATCAGCAAAGGCTTGATCCCGGTAAATGGTCTGAAGGACCTTGCAAGAAAATTTTCTGGCATTTATAGGAGAAGGAGACATAGATGAAAGGGAAGTCCTTTGGCTTGTGAAGCGTAAAGCGTTAGGCGTGAGGGGGTTTCGGAGATAGAACTCTTTTCGCCTTACGCCTCACCCTTTACGGGATTCTCGTTTTTAGGCTGGAGGAAAAGTTTGGAGCTAACCGAGCGGCCATTTCAATGGCGTCGACTAGACTTGTAGGATCTGCAATGCCTTTTCCGGCGATATCAAAGGCCGTCCCATGGTCGACTGAAGTCCGAAGAATGGGTAGTCCTACTGTGATATTGACACAATGGCCAAAGGCGACTGTTTTCAAAGGAATCAACCCTTGGTCGTGATAGAGGGCCACAATACCATCAAAGGCACCGGTTAAGGCCTTAGCAAACATCGTGTCAGCAGAGTGTGGGCCATTGCATGAAATTCCCTGGGCTTTGGCTCGTTTGATAGCAGGAAGAATAAGCCGTTTTTCTTCATCTCCAAATACTCCGTTTTCGCCAGCATGAGGATTGAATCCTGCAACCGCAATCCGAGGTTTTTTCACCCCGAATAACTGCTTCAACCCAAAATGCGCCAATCGAATGGCCTTCACAATCTTCTGAACCGTCAATGCCTTTGCGACATCCCGTAAAGGTAGATGGGTCGTTGTAAAGACAATTTTCAAGGGTCCACCCATGATCATCATGCCGGATTCTTTTGCCTTCGTCAGATCGGCCAGCATTTCGGTATGCCCGGGGTAGAGGTGCCCCGCCAAGTGCATCGCTTCTTTGTTAATGGGCGCTGTCACAATACCGCTCACACAACCTGCCTGGGCTAACTGTACGGCAGATTGAATACAAGTGACCCCCATTTCTCCAGCCTTTGCAGAAACGCGCCCAAGTCTGACTGATCGTGCCGGCTTGGAAAAAGGATCAAATAAGGGAAGGCGACCGCGACGAAAGGCTTGCTTCGATGTAGATTCATCATGACCATCAACTGCCATGATTGGAAGAGTGGTCTTGAGTGATTGAACGGTCTGTTCGAAAATGGGCTGACTACCAATAACTAAAGGCCGACAGAGCCGCCAGACTTTCGGCAGCAGTAAAGCCTTCACGATAATTTCTGGACCAATACCAGCAGGATCACCCATGGTGATGGCAAGAATTGGTTTTGGATGAGGTAATGTAGCCATGCGGGAAGAACCTATCGGGAATTTTTGGCAGGTTTTTTCGATCGAGCAGTGCCCTTAGATTTGCGAGTCTGTGCGAATACTTGCTTGGCAAGGTCGATGACACCTTGGACAGGTTGTTTTGTGCATTCCGCCAATGCGACACAATCGCGATATTCTGGTGTGACCTTGAACTGGCCTTTACCAAGATCTGCAATTTTTACTTGCACCGTCCCACCCGGTAGTTTAACGGTTTTAATGCTCCGTGAGACAATCGTACGCGAGAGCTCTTGAACACGAATTCCCAGTGTTGATGTTTCCGACAACAGAATAGTCGTTAAGACTTCGAGATCTTTGGGCCAAGCGACCACAGAAACAATAGTGCCGGGACGATTTCGTTTCATCATCGTGGGTGTCAACGTGACATCGAGTGCGCCAGCTTCAAAAAGATGAGTCATCATACGGTCGTAGAGTTGGGGATTCATGTCATCGATGTTGGTTTCCAGTTGGATGATTCGCTCTGATGAAAGGGGAGAATCTGATTCCTCTTGCCCAAGAAAGAGTCGAAGTATATTTGGCCAACCCTCAGGATCAGCAGTGCCTGCACCATAGCTGACGGTGTGTAGTGTTAAGGGAGGAAGCGTTCTACAATTTTTGGAGAGCGTTCTAATCAATGCCATGCCCGTAGGGGTGGTAAATTCCATAGCGGGTCCGTTGGAAAAGACGGGAATGCCCTTGGCCATCTGTGCCACGGCAGGCCCAGGAACTGGAAGAAGCCCATGGGCGGTCGAAATCATGCCCGCTCCCAGATTAATCGGAGAATACGAAACCGTCGCGACGTTCAAATATGCGATTCCTAAGAGTGTTCCCACAATATCCACGAGCGAATCAATCACGCCCACCTCATGGAAATGGACTTTTGTGGGGGATTTCCCATGCACCGTACCTTCGGCTTCAGCAATGAGCTGAAAGGTCTGCAGCGCCTGAGTACGAATGGTGTCTGGTAGACGACTATTGATTAATGTTTTCTTGATAGCGACGAGTGATAAGGGTTTGGTGAACCCTTTTTGAATATCTACATCCACCTTGGTGGCTCGAAGGCTATTGCGAATTACCTGCTCTTCGCGAAGTCGATAGCCTTTGATGCTTAAAGCTTTAAGGCCTTTTTGTAGAGCCGATAAGGGCACACCAGCATCCACGAGGGCGCCAAGAAACATGTCCCCGCTGACACCGGAAAACGCGTCGATATGAAGATGTCTGGTCATGGGATTATTTGTAAAAGACGGTAAATTCGAAAACGTATCATACCAAAACCCTCAACCCGACGCTGTGTTACTTAGCAGAAATTTTGAATGCTAAGAAGCTGTGTATTAACCGTATGATTGATATTTTCTTTTGGGGCCTAGAATTAGCTTTTTTGCTTTATTCTTACTTAATGATTGTGACGGGAGAAATTATTTTGACGTTTTGTAGCTTAGGTTACCATCGAAAAAGACGAAATAAAAATATATTCGAGGAGCATGATTCCTTAATTCCAATTGCAAGTCCGAGCTTTTGGGTAGGGGTAATATTCTGGATTTGTATTGGGATCTATCTAAATTTTTATCTTAGTGGAAAATAACGGAATAACTAATATGGTTCGAAAAGGGAATATTTGCAATTTCCCGGGGTTCGCTTTAGGTGTCGAGGTTTTTTATTGTAGCAAAATAACCCAAAATCATGTTGGTCTTGCCGTGGCCCTTCGGGTTCCTTGCTCGGTTCGTCGACTTAGGCGTCATCGCACACTCGCTTTACTCAGACAATGCGTCGCTGAATTTCCGCAGTCGGCTGCATGGCTCGGCCATACCGGTGACCAGAGTAAAGGGTGTAGGCATATGCTGAGTGTCAAATTTGAAGCTTTCTTAAAGGCGAAAGGGTATTCTTGAAACTTAACAAGCATTTGTTACGAATCAATGATTTAGAGGAATTTTGTTCTAACATTTCAGATGGAAGTCCCTAACGAGAAAAATATCTTTGGCACTAACGAACTTAAGAGAGTTCTTTTAATCTATTTTTTAGTTATTCTTGGTCTTGGCTTTCTAGGTCCATTGGGACTTGTTTTTGAAATATCTCAGACATCTGAAGCGTTTGACCTGCCCTCGATAAGATCAGCAGTCTTGCCAGCTATTCAGGCTTTTGCCATCGGGTTTTTGGTCTCGTGGATACCAGGGAAGTGGGCGACTTCTTGGTTAATCACTAACTATAAAACCCAGCATCTGTCTCAATGGTTTGTCCTTGAAAATCAGAATTCAATCTTCGCGAATTTTGGCTTTAATTTGTTTGTGGGGGCATTTATTGGCGCATCCTTCTTTGAAGGATATATCTGCCAGATGCCCATAACAGAAGATGTTTCTGGTAGCGTAACAGCTCTACTTTCTTGCAAGACTGTTTTTAATTCAGCCATTTCTCTCATTGTGGGGATAATCATTGGATTCGGCAGTTGGTTGATCTATCAAGTCGTGTCAATCGAAAGAGAGACAAACCAAAAAATGGTCGTTCAGTTTTACTCGACCAGACAATGGTCGTTGATTGGAATAGTCGGAGTAGCGGTTACTGTATTTGTTCTTGGTCTAACGTGTTATGAAATATTTACTCTTGGATAATTGCGGAGATCGGTTCACTTTCCCTGTGTTTCCCCTATGACTAAAGATTCTATTATTCGGGTAAGTTGGCCCAAAACAACCATAACATTGGTGTGAAGAGAAATTGTTTGGCACAATAGATATGGATGATTGTGAAATCTGTAGAACGAAAGAGGTGTCTGTTGGGTAAAGGAATGTGGCCGAAGCTTTTGGTGTGTTGTCTGGTGGGGATTGTGACGTTTTTTCTTTGCGAGCAGGCGGATGCCAGAAAGAAGAAAAAACGGTTTGTCTCCCCGGTAAGAGTTGAAGAGGTGGCCACGTATCCCAATCCTTTTATCATTGGACAGAGTCCCATGACGCTTTCCATGATGGTGAAGGTGCCGTTATCCAAGGTAGACACGAAAATCCTTGAAGTGTCCGCGTTGATTACGTCCCCCACCCGTAAATCCATGAGTTTTGTGACTCAGCGGCTCCCCCTTGCTGAAGTGACCCAAGGAGGTCTTCTGAATCTGATTTCAGTCGACTTAGTGTGGGACGGGAAGGACCAATATGATCGACTGGTAGAGGACGGCTCATATTTTTATGAGATTCAAGCGAAGATACTGGATGATAAAGGGAATGGTCCTCGAACAAAGATTGTCTCTCATCGAGTTC
>JAJDBS010000073.1 GCA_029261235.1 Nitrospirales bacterium | reverse complement strand
TCACGCCGGTTCCCAGCTCTGAACACCATCGGCACAAAGACCATCCGTTTCCCGGCCTCGCGCCGGGCCCTACTCGCCTATGTAGCAGCCTGAAGCGACCGCGATTGGACTCCGGCGCAATGGCCGGGGAACGGCAGTACTCGACGATCCGATCAAACGACGGACTCTCGTCAAATCAGATTCGCCTACGCTCGCGCCGGTTCCCTGCCTCGACCCCCAACGACACAAAGACCATCCGTTTCCCGGCCTCGCGCCGGGCCCTACTCGCCTATGTAGCAGCCTGAAGCGACCGCGATTGGACCCCGGCGCAATGGCCGGGGAACGGCAGTTTTCATTGATCCGATCAATTGACGAACTCTTGTCGAAACAGATTCGCCTCCGTTCACGCCGGTTCCCAGCTCTGAACACCATCGGCACAAAGACCATCCGTTTCCCGGCCACCGCGCCGGGACCTACTCGCTTATGCAACAACCCGAAGCAACCGGGAGTGGACCCCGGCGCGGTGGCCGGGGAACGATACGGTTGGTTTGAATCAAGAGTCAGAAGCCGATGCCGACAGAGCCATGAACCTCTCCAGATGATGGTCGGTATCGCCGAACTGGTGGTCGATCATGACGAGACGCTTGGCATAGTGGGGCAGGCTGTATTCCCAGGTCATGCCAATCCCGCCGTGAAGCTGGATGGTCTCTTCAGCCACCAGCCGGCCCACCCGGCCGATCAGGTTCTTCGCCGCCGAGGCCATGATCTCGCGGTCGCGGCGCGGAGCGTCCAGATGGCCTGCCGCATTGATCACCGCAGAACGGACCTGTTCGATTTCGGTCAGCATATCAGCCATGCGATGCTGCAGGGCCTGAAATCCGCCGATCGGCTGGCCGAACTGTTTGCGGGTTCCCAGATACTCCAGCGTGAGATCACGTGCGGCCTCCATGGCACCCAGCGCCTCGGCACACACGGCAAGAATCGCGCGTGCGTTGACCGCTTCAATAATCTCCAACCCATTGCCGGGGTCGCCGACGACATCGTCGGGTCCAGCAGCCACGTTGTCGAAGGAGATTTCACAGGCCTGACCGCCGTCGATCGTGCCATACGCGCGCCGCGCCACACCTTCGGCACCGGCGTCGACCACGAACAGGGCTATCCCGGCTTCATCTGTGCGGCCACCCTCAAGCCGTGCCGAAACGACAAGGTGATCTGCACTGCCGCCATTCAGCACAACCGCTTTCGTCCCTGAAATCGACCATCCCGAACCCGCAGGAACCGCTGTAGTCTGAACGTCTGCAAGATCGTAGCGGCTGTCCGGCTCACCATGAGCGAAGGCGAGCAGCGTGTCGCCGGCAATCACCCTCTCCACAACCACCTTGTGCGCAGGCGACCGTGACCTGAGCAAAGCACCTGCCCCCAACACGGCACTGCTCAGAAACGGTTCGACCACAAGTCCCCTCCCGAGCTCCTGGAAAACGGTCATTATGTCGAATCCACCACCGCCGAATCCGCCAGCCTCTTCGGACAACAGCGCACCAACGACGCCGAGTTCGGCAAACTGGCGCCAGGCTTCACGGCTAAATCCCTCTTCGAGACCGGCATTCAGATGGCGGGTCTCCAGGGGGTATTGTTCGCGCACGAAACGGCCGATCATGTCGGCAAGCATTCGCCGGTCTTCTGTAGGCGTGAAATCCAAAACCCGCTCCTATAGCCCGAGGATCATCTTGGTGATGATGTTGCGCTGTATCTCGTTGGAACCGCCGAATATCGACAGTTTGCGATTGTTGAAGTACTGGACGGCGACAGGGGCGGCATAGTCCGGCCCGATCGGTGCCTCATTGTATCCCTCGTCGAACGCCTCGCTGGCAAACGGCATGGCATAGGGCCCCAAAGCTCGTCGCGACAGGTCATTAAGTTCCTGCCGGATCTGCGTACCCTTCAGTTTCAGCATGGAGCTTTCCGGCCCAGGCGCCGCACCGGCGGCAGCTGCCGATATGACCCGCAAATTGGTCGTGCGCATGGCCATCAGATCGATTTCAGCTTGCGCCAGGCGTGCCGCAAAAAGCGGATCCTGGGCAATCGGCCGGCCATTCTTCATCTGCAGGCCCGCGATGCGTTTCAGCGAGGCCAGTGCGCTTGTCGAGAAACCGACGCCCGCAATCCCTGTACGCTCATAGGTCAACAGGTACTTGGCATAGGTCCAGCCCTTGTTCTCCTCGCCCACCAGGTTTTCAACCGGTACCCGCACGTCGTCAAAGAAGACCTCGTTGACTTCGTGCTCTCCATCCAGCGTGACAATGGGCTGGACGGATATGCCCTCGCTTTTCATGTCAATCAGCAGAAACGAAATCCCGGCCTGCGGTTTGCACTCGGTGTCGGTGCGCACCAGACAGAACATCCAGTCGGCGTAGTGGCCCAGGGTTGTCCACGTCTTTTGTCCGTTGACCACGTAATGATCGCCATCACGAACTGCACGTGTCTTCAGGGAAGCAAGATCCGATCCTGCTCCCGGTTCCGAATACCCCTGGCACCACCAGTCCGTGCCGTCCAGAATGCGCGGCAGATAGAATTGCTGCTGTGCTGGCGATCCGAACTTGATCAGCACCGGCCCGAGCATGTTGACCCCGAACGGCACCACCCGCGGTGCCGACGCCATGCAGCATTCTTCTTCGAATATGTGCTTTTGCACTGGCGTCCATTCGGTGCCTCCGAACGCACGCGGCCAATGACTGGCGAGCCAGCCCTGTCCGTTCAAAAGTGCGTGCCATTCTTCAAAGTCGGCCTTGTTGAGGCGCTTGCCGGTCTTGACCTTGTCGCTTAGGCGCGATGACAGGTTTTCCGCCAGGAAACCGCGGACTTCTTCTCGAAATTCAACTTCTTCGGCGGTAAAACTCAAATCCATGGCGGAAGCCCTTTTGTTGGAAATGCCGGTCAGGTGGACGTGTTGAGACTGTCGAAAGTCGATCCCTTCTCCACCAGTTTAACCAGCAGGTTTGCCGGCCGCCAGAAGTAACCGTCTTCCTTTTCGTACTCGCGGATGCCGGCCAGCACGGTGTCCAGCCCCTGCATATCAGCATATTTCATCGGTCCGCCTCGCCACCGGGGGAACCCGTATCCCGACAACATCACCATATCGATGTCGAGCGGTCTGAGCGCTATGCCCTCTTCCACGATCTTTGCGGATTCGTTGATCATCGCTGCCATGGTCCGCGCCTGTATCGCCTCGTGGCTGAACTCGCGCGGTGCCACGCCGGCCGCCAGACGCTCTGCCGCAATGATCTCCTCAACCTCCGGATCGCGCTTGCCGCCGCGTACGCCTTCTTCATACAGGTAGTAACCCCGGCCGGTTTTTTGGCCGAACCAGCCACGTTCGCAGATCCGGTCGGCAAAGCCCACATAGCGTTCCCGGTTGTCTCTCGTCGGTGCCCGCCTTTTGCGTGTCGCCCAGCCGATATCGAGACCCGACAGGTCGGTGACCTCGTACGGCCCCATGGGATATCCGAAGGCCTTCAT
>JAJDBS010000072.1 GCA_029261235.1 Nitrospirales bacterium | reverse complement strand
TGGCCGCGGGTGAATTATCCGAAGCCGAGTTTACTCAGTATCTTCGTACCCTCTTCGCTCATCTGGTCGCCCATAGTCAGGAGGGTGCCATCCATTATATCTGCATGGATTGGCGGCATCTCTATGAACTCCTCACGGCAGGCCGGACGGCTTATACCGACATCAAAAATATGTGCGTCTGGAATAAAACCAATGGCGGGATGGGGACGTTCTATCGCTCCAAACATGAATTAATCTTAGTGGCAAAGCAAGGGACGAAACCACACATCAATAACTTTGAGCTGGGTCAGCATGGTCGCTATCGCACGAACGTCTGGGATTATCCTGGGAGTAATGTATTTCATGAAGGGCGTTTGAATGAATTAGCCATGCATCCCACCGTGAAACCGGTCGCGCTCATCGCCGATGCGATCAAAGATTGTTCGCATCGAGGGGGGATCATCTTGGACTGTTGCGCTGGCAGTGGGACAACCGTCATCGCCGCGGAGCAAACGGGTCGCACGGCCTACGTGATGGAACTTTCTCCGCGGTATGTCGATACGACGATTCAGCGCTGGCAAGAGTATACGGGGCAAGAAGCGACGCATGCGGAGACGGGACACACCTTTGTGGAGATCCGAAGGGAGCGTGACCATGTCGCAGACTAACGAACCACCAGGATCTGAAGAACCGGGCAACGGTGAAGAACGACGAGATTATGAGGTGGGCTACAAAAAACCACCGCGTGAGACGCAATTTCAGAAAGGACAGTCGGGCAATCCGAACGGCCGTCCCAAAGGGAGCAATAATTTCAAAACCGATCTGGCCGCGGAACTGAATGAACGAGTCCGCATTACCGAAGGCGGGGAGACGAAATTGCTCACCAAACAACAAGCCCTCATCAAACGCACCATGGAGAAAGCTTTTAAGGGAGACATGCGTGCGATTGAGGCGTTAGTTAAGTGGCGAGGCCTGGATCTTGAGGAGGATGCCAGCGAAGTGGAGGTGGCGCCATTATCTCTGAATGATCAGGCCATCCTAGATCGGGCTCGTGCCAGGTGGGCCAAAGGCCAACACGTCCAACCTGAACAAGGAGACGACTCATGAATAGTTTGACCGAACACCAAATTTTTAACGCGCTCTTACGACAGGAGCTGTCCCCATTTATCGAGAAAGTTTTTCCCGTGGTCGTGCCCGGGACGCCTTTTAGTCCTAACTGGCATCTGGACGTGCTCGCCGATCGATTGATGCAGTGTTATGAGGGGCGGATCAAGCGATTGATTATTACGGTCCCCCCACGCAGTTTGAAGTCAATTTGTACGTCCGTGGCGTTCCCTGCCTGGATATTGGGCCGCGATCCGACGTGCCGCATCATTTGTGCCAGCTATGCCGCCGATCTCGCCATACGCCTTGGGCGCGATTGCCGAACCGTGATGCTCACCGACTGGTACCGGGAACTCTTTCCGCAGACGCGTCTGAAACGATCGACCGAAGATGAACTCGAAACCACGCGACATGGGATGCGGTATGCCACTTCGGTCGGCGGCACGCTGACGGGTTTAGGGGGCAGCATGATTATTCTGGATGATCCGATGAAACCGCAAGAGGCCATGTCTAAAGCCAAGCGGGAAGCCGTGCTCCAGTGGTATGACCATACGCTCTATTCTCGGTTAGATAATAAAGGGGAGGATTGCATTATTCTCGTCATGCAACGACTGCATATGGATGATCTGGTGGCCCATGTGTTGAAGAAAGAACGTTGGGTCCATCTGGACCTTCAAGCTATCGCCGAGTCACATGAGAGTTATACCTTAGCCGATGGGCGAAGGCTGGAGCGCGCGGCAGGGACCGCGCTGCATCACGAGCGAGAACCGCTCTCGGTACTGGAGACGATTAAAGCGACCATCGGAACGTTCAATTTTTCTTCGCAATATCAGCAACGGCCTGTGCCTGAAAAAGGAAATATGATCAACTGGGAATGGTTTCAGCCGTATGATCAGTTGCCGTCGTGGAACTTGAGCGATTGGATCGTTCAGTCGTGGGATACGGCTAACAAAGTCACGGAGTTGTCCGACTATTCCGTGTGTACGACCTGGCACGTGAAAGGATCTTTCTATTATCTCATAGATGTGTTTCGGGCACGCCTTGATTTTCCCAGTCTGAGACATGCCGTTATCACGCAGGCTCGACAATATCCTGTTCGCACCATTTTGATGGAAGATACGGCCTCAGGCACGGCCCTCATCCAAGAATTACGGCACCACACACAAGCGGGGGTACCGCCTCCCATTGGCGTGAGACCTCAGGGTGAGAAGGCGATGCGCATGGCCACTCAGTCGGCGGTCATTGAGGCCGGACGCGTGTTTCTCCCCCGCCTGGCGAGTTGGTTAGATGACTTCCGGTCTGAACTGATGGCGTTTCCCCAGAGTCGCCATGATGACCAAGTCGATAGCTTGTCGCAATTTCTCACGTGGATCACTGATCGGCCACGCTACAGCGTTCAATACGGGACGACCATCGGGCTGTATTAGGCCGTGCCTGCAGGTGGTCGGCTCCCTTGGGCAGCCTTCTGTCAGCCGGCGAATGGTGCCTTGACTTCTGACCCCTCCGCAAGCGTGGATGGAGGAAGGGAGGGGAATGACGTCATGGCGCAATCGCATCTGGATTTGAATAGCCTTCAGACTTTATCGACCAAACAGGTACTCGAGTTGTGGAAGGACGCGGTGGGGAGCCCGCCTCCGCGTTCGACCAGTCGGGAGTTTCTGGTGGCCATGGTGGCGTGGCACCAGCAAGCCACGTTGTATGGCGGGCTGTCGCACCAAACCCAGCGAGCACTCAAAGGGTTTCAGAAAGGAAGGGCAGGCATGATGGGTGTGCGGCCGACCATGGCCAGTCCCTTGCCTGTTGGGACCGTGCTGCTTAAGACCTATCAGGGGACGCGGTATACCGTGACGGTTCAGGCAGAGGGGTTTGATTTTGAGGGAACGGTCTATGGCAACCTCTCAGGAATTGCCCGACGTATTACGGGCACCCGCTGGAATGGCCCCGCGTTTTTTGGATTACGGACACGGCCAAAGAAACAGCCTGACCAGAAGGGCCAAGATGGATAAGGTGTCTCGACGGCGCTGCGCGGTGTACACGCGGAAGTCCTCCGAGGAAGGGCTGGAGCAAGCATTTAATTCGCTCGATGCTCAACGCGATGCGGGGGTGGCCTATATTCAGAGTCAAGCGCAGGAAGGCTGGCAGCTCGTGGAGACGGTGTATGATGATGGCGGGTACTCCGGTGCGACGCTGGACCGGCCCGCGCTACAACAATTGCTCATCGATATCCAGGCGCAACGTATTCAGGTGGTCGTCGTCTATAAGGTCGATCGTCTCACACGGTCGCTGGGTGACTTCGCGAAGTTGATTGACGTGTTTGATCAACACGACGTGGCCTTTGCCTCGGTCACCCAACAGTTTCAAACCACCACCTCTATGGGACGGTTGGTGCTGAATATGCTGCTCTCATTTGCGCAGTTTGAACGGGAGGTGACGGGTGAACGTATTCGCGACAAGATTGCGGCGTCGAAGAAGAAAGGCTGGTGGATGGGTGGGCTACCTCCAATCGGATATGACATTCAGGATCGACACTTAGTCATCAATGAGTCCGAAGCCGATGTGGTGCGCCAGATCTTTCAACGGTATCTGGCCGTAGGATGCGTGTCGACTCTCGTGCAAGAACTTCGGAAGGATGGGACGCGGACGAAAGTGTATACCAGTCGAGCGGGGCAGACGATTGGCGGTCGTCTCTTTTCCCGAGGCCATCTGTATCACCTGTTACATAACCCAATCTATATCGGGAAAATTGTACATCGGAAAGAAGCATACCCAGGGAATCATCTTCCTCTTATCGAAAAGGACCTGTGGGAGCAGACTCAGGCGTTACTCAAGGCGAACAGTCAGGGCTGGCAGAGTAATAATCGCTTGCAGATGCCATTTCTCTTAAAAGGTATGGTGTTCGATCCCCAGGGCAATCGATTCAGTCCCGTGCAGGGACGGAAAGGCCCACGAGCTTATCGGTATTATGTCAATCAGGTCGTCTTGCAGTTTCGAGGAACGCATCCCCATCAGATCCGTCGGATCCCCGCTGAACCTCTTGAACAAGGTGTGATCAACGCTGTCATGGAGACGATGAAGGAGGACCACGACGCACAAGCCTGGGCCCATCACCTCAAGGAAATGAATGAGCTTGAACAGCAGGCCGAGTGGCGGCAGGTTCTGACTCGGGTTGAGGTAGGACCCGATTGGCTTCGTGTTATGTTTAACCTTCCCGATGTGAAGGCCCATGGCTTGATCAAAGCAGAACAGGATGTCGATGGTGAGATGAAGCCGGCTCAAGACCGTATTGTGGAAGTCCCCTGGACGTTGACTCGGCGAGGGGGCCGAACTGAAATTCAGTTTAAGGGGGCGTCGGTTCAGGCAAAGAGCCAAAGCCATGAAGGCCTAGTGGCGGCAATGGTTCGGGCGTTTGAATGGAAGGAGGATCTGATGGCAGGAAGGATCTCGACGCTGAAGGCGTTGGCCCAACGAGAAGGATTAGCCCGGTCGTATGTGATGCGCGTCCTGAGGTTGAGTTTTCTCGCTCCCGATCTAATCAAAGCCATCCTCAATGGTCAACAACCCCCAGAATTCACACTTGAGCCTTTTCGTCATCCTATTCCGTTGGTGTGGACCGTTCAACGGAAGTTTTTTGGCTTTCCATCCATGTAGCCCCCTATTCTCCAGAGAGTATGGTTGTGATGAAATTAGTACTGCTTGAGTCTCTCTGGGTGACATCGATGTGAGCGCAGTGGCACCGCCAAAATCCTGCCAGAGAAAACTATAGGAATAAGGGAACAATCACGGAGTGATGATCACCGGAGAGAGCACTAATTGTAACCCGAAGGGAGCCTAACCCGCGGAGATGTTAGGAGTATTTCGGCCCTGTTGGGAGAGTCCGATTTGTCTGTGGACTGACTGGCGGAGGGGGTGGGATTCGAACCCACGGTGGCTTTCACCACGCCGGTTTTCAAGACCGGTTCTTTCGGCCACTCAGACACCCCTCCGAAACATGTTGGTTGGAACTGATTATGGTTAACCGTTTGCCGGCCGAATACTT
>JAJDBS010000071.1 GCA_029261235.1 Nitrospirales bacterium | reverse complement strand
TCGTGAAGAAGCCATGACGCGAGCCGTGGAAATGGTTCGCCATGCACGAAGCTATGTCGAGGATGTTGAATATTCACCGATGGATGCGACGCGTTCAGATCTTTCATATCTCTGTGAAGTGGTCGAGGCCGTTGTCGAAGCAGGTGCTGGCACGGTGAATATTCCTGACACGGTGGGGTATACGACACCGCAAGAGTTTGGAGAGTTGATTCGGACCTTGTGTGAACGGATTCGAGGCAAGGGTGCGATCATCTCGGTTCATTGCCATAATGATTTAGGTTTAGCCGTGGCGAATTCTATGGCGGCCATTCATGCCGGTGCTGGACAAGTTGAATGTACCGTCAACGGGATTGGTGAGCGAGCGGGGAATGCCTCATTGGAAGAAATTGCGATGGGGTTGCGTACGCGCAAAGATTTTTACCAATCCGATACACAGATTCACACAGAGGAAATTTCTAAGTCGAGTCGTCTGGTGAGCAATATCACCGGAATGGTCGTGCAGCCTAATAAGGCGATTGTAGGGGCGAATGCGTTTGCCCATACTTCTGGGATTCATCAAGACGGCTTGCTGAAAGATAAGAATACCTATGAAATTATGCGCCCCGAATCAATCGGTCTCTCGCAAAGCCGTTCGGTGATGGGGAAATTGTCAGGACGCCATGCTTTTCGCGATGAGCTGTCGAAGTTGGGCTACACGCTGTCTGATCAGGAGCTGCAGGAGGCGTTTGAGCGATTCAAGAAATTAGCAGATCAGAAAAAAGAATTGTTTGAAGAAGATTTGGAAGCCATTGTGAATAGAGCGGCAACCAAGGTGCCTGAACGGTTTTCATTAAAAGCATTAGGCGTGAAAAGTGGGTTCAACGAACCTCCCTCGGCGACGGTAGAATTGCTGATGAATGGGCAAGTAGCCAGCCAAACTGGAACGGGTGATGGACCCGTGGATGCTGTCTACCGTACGATTGCTACGTTAACCGAAACTAAAAGCCATCTGCGGGCCTACATTGTGAAAGCCATTACAGGTGGGACCGATGCGCAGGGTGAAGTATCAGTACGGGTTGAGGAAAATGGGGACGTGGTGACTGGGCATGGTTCAGATACGGATATTATTACGGCGTCTGCACAAGCCTACCTCAATGCGCTGAATAAATTAGCAGATTTAGGGGAAGGACATGCCAGGGCCGAACAAAAAATTGGGGTGTGTTAACGAGGAGTGTCGTTCCATAAAATTGCTGGTGCAGTCAACGTCCCACCGTTCTCTTCATCTCTAAATCTTGGATTGTCATTGTTGGGATTTTGCTTATAAGGGATCGTGTCGAACGATCTAGCCATTTTTTTGATTATTGTTTGTGGGAGGAGTGATGAGTACACGAATTGCGGTATTACCCGGTGATGGCATCGGCCCTGAAATTATGCCACAAGCGGTTCGGGTTCTTGAGGCGATTGGGCAAGCCTGTGGCCGTACGTTTGAATTGACCTCAGCGCAAGTTGGAGGTGCGGCGATTGATGCAACTGGATTTCCTTTGCCACCGGAAACGTTGGAATTAGCCAAGGCTAGTGATGCCGTACTGTTAGGGGCGGTGGGTGGTCCAAAATGGGAAGGGTTGGACTATGAGCGACGACCGGAACGAGCTCTCTTAGGTTTACGTGAACAACTTGGCCTGTTTGCGAATCTTCGACCAGCTAAAATGTATGCGCCGTTGATTGACGCGTCTAGCCTTAAGCCGGAGATTATAGAGGGTATCGATGTTCTGGTTGTGCGTGAACTGACGGGTGGGATTTATTTTGGGAAACCAAAAGGGATTGAAAAAACTGAGACTGGACATAGGGGGTTCAATACAGAGGTCTATACAACAGAAGAAATCCGTCGGATTGCTGAAGTGGCGTTTCAGGCGGCTCAAAAGCGTCGAGGGTTAGTCCATTCGATCGATAAAGCGAATGTCTTGGAGTCTTCCGAACTCTGGCGACGAGAAGTCATCAAGGTGCATGAGAATTTTTCAGATGTTGAGTTACGGCATATGTACGTCGACAATTGTGCGATGCAATTAGTCCGTTATCCAAAGCAGTTCGATGTGATTGTCACGACGAATTTATTTGGGGATATTTTGAGTGATGAAGCGGCCATGTTGACTGGCTCGATTGGTATGCTTCCTTCAGCGAGTGTGGGTGCAACAGTTGGCATGTTTGAGCCTATTCACGGGAGTGCCCCGGATATCGCGGGAAAGAATATGGCGAATCCTATTGGTATGATGGCTTCTGTGGCGATGATGTTAACCTATGCCTGTGATTTACCAAAAGAAGCGCAGTTGATTGAAACGGCCATTCAGGAAACGCTGGAATTAGGGTATCGTACCAAAGACATTGAAGGTCCTGGTACGACACTGCTCGGAACCAAAGAGATGGGTGATCAAATTGTGAAACAATTGAAAGAGCTCGTTGCATGATGGATCAATGTGCAAAGGGAGTCATATCGACAGTAGCTGGGAATGGCGAATCAGGCCATAGTGGAGATAAGGATTTGGCCACGAAAGCTTGTATCAATGAACCGAAAAACCTGTGCTTTGATGCTGAGGGGAATTTGTATATCGCTGATTCAGAGAATCATGCTATTCGTCGTGTGATGCGAGCCACAGGGCTGATCGAAACGGTTGTTGGATCTGTCCCACATCAGTCAGTGGGGGAGGAGAGTCCTCCAGCTCCTGTTGTGGCTCCTGAACCAATTGAAGAAGTGGATCCGCTGGCTGATATCGTCGATAGTCCAGAAAAGGCATACACCCAATCACCTGATCTGAGTGGGACCGTTCGGTATATTGTTGGACAAGGAATGGGGAGAGATCGATTTGCCGGAGATGGTGGATTGGCTGCCGAGGCCTTATTGAATTTTCCTTCTGCGGTTGTTGTTGATCATACCGGAGCGGTGTTTATTGCCGATACGCTAAATCATCGGGTTCGTCGGGTTGATCCTCAGACGAACGTGATAGAAACGGTGATTGGCACAGGGAAAACTAAATGGAGTGGTGATGGTGGGTTAGGCCAAGAAACAACATTGAATGAGCCAGTGGCCTTGGCCGTTCATGGGGCCCAATTATATATCGCCGACCAAAGCAATAATCGTATTCGAATGTTGGATCTTGAAACGCACATCGTGACCACGGTCGCAGGAACAGGCGATTCAGGTTACAACGGCGATGGCATGCCCGCTATTGAGGCAGGCTTGGCAGGGCCAAGTGGCTTAGCTCTTGATCCTGAGGGAAATTTATACGTGGCCGATACGTTTAACGGGCGCATCCGCAAGGTTGCTCAAGATACGGGAATCATTTCAACGTTTGCAGGGGACGAAGCCGAGTTTCGGTATGAAAAGGGAGCCAATGAGCGAGCGACAGCGTTATCCCGACCCTATGGCATTGCGATGACGTTAGAAGGACAGGTGCTGATTACTGATTCAGATAATCATTTGCTCAGGCAATGGGATCCAGAAAAAAAAGAAATGAGTCTAATAGCTGGAACCGGTCTGGCAACGTTTTCTGGTGATGGAACGGTGCCTTCGGAGAGTGCATTGAATTTCCCCTTTGGGGTGGCCGTCGATTCTTCGGGTAACATCGCCATTGCGGATACCTTTAATCATCGTATTCGATATATTGCCGTTTCATAGGCACACATGAATATCAAAAAATCAGCGTATACTGTTGCTGTCGTTGGGGCCACTGGAGCCGTCGGGACAGAAATGATCCAGGTTCTAGAGGAACGAGGATTCCCTGTTGGAGAATTGGTTCCTCTAGCTTCGGCTCGATCGGAGGGAAACGAGGTCACTTTCCGTGATCAAGAGCTTCCGGTCAAGGTTCTTCAGGAGGACTCCTTCAAAGGAGTTGACCTCGCGTTGTTTTCTGCCGGGGCCAGTGTGAGCAAAGAATTTGGACCTATTGCGGTGAAAGCCGGAGCGGTCGTTGTGGATAATAGTTCGGCTTGGCGGATGGATCCTAAGGTGCCGTTGGTTGTTCCTGAAGTGAATGCGTTGGCTCTTGCACAACATCAAGGGCTCATTGCCAATCCGAATTGTTCAACCATTCAAATGGTCGTAGCTCTGAAGCCCTTGCATGATGCCGTGAAGATCAAGCGAATTATCGTGACGACTTTTCAGTCTGTTTCGGGGACAGGTAAAGAGGCGATGGAAGAACTCGCTGATCAAACGCGGAAGTTGTTGGCTATGGGTGAAGTGCAAGCCGACGTCTATCCTCACCAGATTGCCTTTAATTGCTTGCCCCATATCGATGATTTTTTGCCGAATGGGTATTCTAAGGAAGAAATGAAAATGGTCCATGAAACGCAAAAAATATTTGGCGATTCATCCATTCAAGTGACAGCCACGACCGTTCGTGTCCCGGTTTTTGTGTGTCACGCCGAATCGATTAATATTGAAACTGAGCGGAAAGTGAGCGCCAATGAAGCGAGAGCGCTCTTGTCAGCGGCTCCGGGCATACAAGTCTATGATGATCCTAGCCGCAATCTCTACCCCCTGCCTATCGATGTCGTTGGAACCGATGATGTGTACGTGGGACGTGTGCGGGAAGATGAATCAATACCCAATGGATTGAATTTGTGGGTTGTAGCCGATAATTTACGAAAAGGCGCGGCCTTGAATGCTGTGCAAATCGCAGAAGTCCTACTCGCATGATAAGATCAAGATGGAGTCGTGGAGCTAACATTATTTTCCGAAATTGTAGTTTCTCAAGCTGAGAATGAGAGTAAATGTCATGGATCGTCTAATAATTCCTATCATGCGCATCTGGTAGACACCTGTGAAGGCGGTCGTCCCCAATTTTTTCCGCACATCGTTTCTTCTTGTCTGTTTTCTCCTGTTTCCTGCCCTTGGGTTTAGTGCCACACAACAACATGCTATCCGGCTCGGATTGACCGATTCGGCACGAGTCCTCTCTATCCGATCTCCTAGTCCTTTTTCTCTGCAGGTTCCTTCTGGTAAGCGGTATAAAATTTCAGAGAAAGTGACGATCAAGCGTCAAGGTGACGCGTTGCTCTTGAATGATCGAAAAATTACTGCCTCCTTCGTATCCGTTCAAGGGGGAGATGAGGTCTACCATCTCAAAGTGCTTGCAGATGCTGACACTTCGTCATCGCAGAGTTCAAGGAAAGAATGGACTGTTCGCGGGCCGTTAGACATTAAACGCGTTCCAACTGGGTTAGCGGTCGTGAATCGAATCAATCTGGAAACATATGTGGCGGGAGTTGTTTCAGGAGAAGTGAGTCCAACGTGGCCGATTGAAGCGCTGAAAGCGCAAGCCGTAGCGGCTCGCACGTATGTGCTCTATAAACAGATGAAGATGCAGGAACAACCCTTTGATGTCTTCGCGAGTGTGCAGGATCAAGTATATCATGGGCATGCTGCTCGTCCTGAATCAGTTCTTCGTGCTATTTCGGAGACCGAGGGGCATGTGCTGACTCATGAACGGCGTCCAATCTACGCAGCGTATTCATCCACAGCTGCCGGACCCACAGAAGATGCACTGTATGTGTGGGCGTTGGATTTGCCCTATTTAAAAGGCGTGAATTGTCCATTTGATGAGCAATCCCCTCGGTATAATTGGCGGACATCTTTTACGTTTGATTATCTTGAAAACCAGTTGCGCAAAGAAGGGTATGCCGTTGGTAGCGTGGCCACGTTTACACCGTATACGTTTACTCCTTCTGGACGAGTTGATCGGGTGCGCCTCCTGCATTCTCGCGGTGAAATCATTTTGCGTGGGCAGGACTTGCGACGCATCGTGGGTTACTCCAAAATCTTTAGTACGAAATTTTCGGTCAAGTCGTTGGGCGCCAACGTTGAGGTCGTTGGTCATGGCGCAGGTCATGCCGTTGGTATGTGTCAGTGGGGCATGCGAGAAATGGCTGAATTGGGTTATGACTATCAATCCATCTTACGGCATTATTATCCTGGCACGGCTCTTCTTCCCTTAAGCCGCGTCAATCTTACTCCTTGAAGACGTAAGGCGTAAGGTGGAAAAAATAAACGTATTACATTATTTCTCGCCTATCGCCTTCCGCTTTACGCCTGACGGACCCTAAGCCTCTATTGCCGGCCTAGCCATGAATCTTTCCGACTTTAATTTTCCGTTTGATGCATCACTGGTTGCGAAGCATCCCGTTTATCCCAGAGATCATGCACGTTTGTTAGTGCTCGAGCGCGAACAAGGCCAGATTGTCGACCGTCAGGTGAAGGATCTTCCAGAATTTCTTCAAGCAGGAGATTTGTTAGTCGTCAACGACACCAAAGTCATTCCTGCCCGCCTGTGTGGGAAAAAAGTTCTGAGTGGCGGTCGAATTGAAATGTTGTTTGTCAAAGCAATCGATGCCACACATGCAGAAGTCTTGATCAAGGGACGTATCGGAATAGGGCAAGTCGTTGAATTTCAGGGTTCAGGTCAGGCACAGGTTGTCGAAAAGCAATCTGGAAGAATTGTGATTCGATGGCTAGGGCCAGGGGACCTGCAAAAGCATTTGCACCAATACGGTGAATTACCCTTACCACCGTACCTTAAACGTGAATCTGAATTACGCGACCAAGATGATTATCAGACCATGTTTGCCAATGTTGAAGGGGCTGTGGCCTCTCCTACGGCCGGGTTGCATTTTACGCCCACTCTCTTGCAAGCCCTTTTAGAGAAAGGGATTCGATGTGCCAAGGTCACATTGCATGTAGGGCTCGGAACGTTTCAGTCCGTCAAGACAGAGGTGGTTGAAGAGCATCAGATGCATGCTGAATGGTTTGAAGTATCCGAGGATGTGGTGGCACAGATTCAAGAGGTTCGGCTAAGGGGAGGTAGAGTGGTGGCAGTCGGAACAACGGTTGCCCGCAGCCTAGAATCAGCGGTGAATGAAGAAGGTGAGATAAGGGCTGGAGCAGGAGAAACTGAGATTTTTATCCTACCAGGGTTTCAATTTCGTGTGGTGGATGTCTTGATGACGAATTTCCATTTTCCGGAGACAACGTTATTGATGCTAGTGTCAGCATTTGCAAGTAGAGAAACTGTGCGAGACGCCTATGCTCATGCTGTTCAGGAACGCTATCGATTTTATAGCTATGGCGATGCGATGCTGATTCAGTGAAAAGAAGACGTAAGGGGGTAAAGCGGTAGGGGGTTAACAGTACAGGAAATTAAGAACGTATGTTGATTATCTTTCCTGTTTCTCGTTTAACGTCTTACGGTCTAGAGCAACTCTTCGTGAATCGTCACGTCTCCACGAGCTCGTAATTCGGCTTGAAAGGCTTGCAAGGCACGCTGCTTCTTTTGAAGAAGAAATTGCATCTTTGTTTGTTCGAAAGCTTTCATGTCAGGTTCAGCGCCTTCTAGAGTCTGACGATCATTCAGGTCTTTGACTTCTTGGAGTTCCGCAGGCGTCAGGGTCGTCACTTCGGAGACTAACAACTTGGCTTTTTCGATCAGCAATTCAATATGTCGTTGTTTCTCGTAGTCACTGGGCTTCATCCGGTTGGCTGCTAGCAGACGCTGATAGTATTGCGGATCAAACACGCCATCTTTTTTGAAGTCATCACGCTTGACGATGGAATCGGCGAGCTCTTGTGGTGAAACGGAGAGTTCAAATTGATCTGCTAATACTCGCCATGATTTGTTGGTGATCAACGTATCCAAGGCTAATTGCTGAATGGTTTCATCTTTCACATCATCCTGTTTGAGTTGCTCGCGATAGAACCGGTCATAGCGTTGTTTCGCTCGAAGGTATTCTTGCCTTGTCACTTTATACGGTCCGACTTCGGCCACAGCATTAGGTGCGGACCCGTCATAATCCCAGGCTCCCACGATGACAAACGTGACGCCAATGGTAATGAGAATGACCCAAAGAATCCAGGGGTGTTTTTCTGAACCTTCTCGCATGGTGCGAAGCATGAACTGTCCTCCATTATGAACTCAATCAGTGATTGAGAAATATTGTAAGTTGGGTATGGCGTAAACGCAAGTTTCAAGAGGAAGGTAGAACTTTACATCGACTTTGACAGCGTGGTAAGAAAATACCCTATACATCTGATGGGCCTGTTGAATATTTCTCGAAAATAGCCCGTATCTATCTTAGAAAATCTCTGATATCAGCAGCTGAGGGAATGGTCAAAACAGTCATCCAGCAAGGCCACAGCCCTTTTGATGCGCGGAGCGTACTTCCAGTATGTGAGCACAACAAAATGGCGAGAACGCCGCTGGTGGATTTTTTCATCATTCTCCTAATGATCATGACAGAAAGAAGATGCCTCCCCTCGTTACCCCAATCCTTCCCACTGTATCTGGTTCCCCACTTGGTATACTTTTGGTCTGATACTACGCGAGTTATTGATGTCTAATGTAAGGGTACGATTTGCACCAAGTCCGACAGGCTTCCTCCATATTGGAGGGGTGCGAACGGCTTTGTTTAATTGGCTCTTTGCGCGGCATTCGGGCGGCACCTTTATCCTCCGTATTGAGGATACTGATAAGGAACGCTCAACGGATGAGGCCATTCAGGTCATCATGGACGGCATGAAGTGGACAGGCCTAGATTGGGATGAAGGGCCGATTCGTCAAATAGATCGATTGGAGCTCTATCGGGAAAAGGCGATGGACTTGTTCAAGCGAGGCCTTGCCTATTGGTGCGTCTGCACTCCGGAAGAGTTAGAAACAAGAAGGAAAGAGGCTCAGGCCAGAGGCGAATCGATTAAATATGATGGGCGTTGTCGGAATCGAGGAATATCTGAACCGACTGAACCAGCCGCACTTCGGTTTTCGGTTCCGCAAGAAGGGCAGACGGTTGTTCAAGATTTGATCAAAGGGGAAATCGTCTTCGAAAATACCGTCTTGGATGATCTCATTATTCTACGCTCCAATGGGTATGCCACGTATAATTTCTCGGTTGTCGTGGATGATGGCCTGATGAATATTTCTCACGTGATACGTGGAGATGATCATGTCAACAATACGCCACGACAGATTCCACTCTTTGAGGCATTGGGACTTCCCGTGCCGCAATTTGCGCATCTTCCGATGATTTTAGGGGCAGACAAAACCCGACTTTCCAAACGGCATGGAGCGACGTCGGTCCTGGCCTATAAAGAAATGGGGTACTTGCCGGAAGCGCTGGTGAACTATTTGGTACGTTTAGGCTGGTCCCACGGAGACCAAGAAATATTTTCTATCAAAGAAATGGTGGAACACTTTGATTTTAAGCATGTGCAGTCTTCGGCGGCGGTCTTTAATCCCGAAAAACTCAAATGGGTCAATGCGCAATACCTTCGAAATAAGGAACCCCAAGAAGTTGCTGAGGCGCTTACTCCATTTTTGGAAGCAGCAGGATATGATGACGCGGTAAGAGCAAGAATTCCCGGAGGGGTAGAAGCTTTGATTTCCCCATTGCGGGAGCGATCGGAAACCCTCTTAGATTTTGTGGAAGGTGCCGTTCCCTATTTAGTGGAATCCATGGAGATGGATGAAGCGGCAGCGACCAAACATCTCAAAGCAGCCATTGTTCCAAGCTTGCAAGAATTTGCCGATTTGGTTGAAGCAGAACCAGACTTTTCCAAAGAAACGCTGGAGGGACTTCTCCATGGCCTCATCGAACGAAAAGAATTGAAAATGGGGAAAGTTGCGCAACCATTACGCGTCGCTCTTACAGGACGAACGGTCAGCCCAGGTATATACGAAGTCATGGCTTTATTGGGGAAAGATCGAACCCTACAACGTATTCGTGTCGGCGTCGAACGCGCCTTGAAAAACTAGATTTCCTAGAAGAACTTCTCCGTTTTTCTCATCCCTCGCCCCATTGGGGAGAGGGCAAGGTGAGGAGAGAGGTGCTCAAAAGGAGAAGGAATCTAGAGCAACTGCCACTGGTAGTTCATTGCTCATCTTGACTGCATGCCAGTCCTGAATTAAGCTCATTCTACGTTGGGGGATCGTCTAATGGTAGGACGTCAGATTCTGGTTCTGATTGTGGGGGTTCAACTCCTCCTCCCCCAGCCAACCACTTTCCCATTATCTTTCCCAAAAAAAAACTCGCGACAGCGTGGTCTTGCTTCGTTGATCCAAAAAAAGACTTAAAAGTCGAATCAGCCAGAAATCAATTGTGAATGGTAGCGATGGGTTGTTTTAAGCCGAGAAAAGAACACGTGAACTGGCGTCAAGCCGGGTCGAACTTGGTTTTCTCCTCACGGCAAATCGAGACGTTTCGACGGATGGCTCAGGAAACGCGCCAGCCGGGGATGCTCGATAGGACTGGAAAACTTGGTTTTTCCTCGTCAGGTGGGCTGTTGCTCTTTTCTGGTCCGAGTGGGACGGGGAAAACGATGGCGGCCGAGGTCATTGCTCGGGAACTACGATCGAGCGTGTATCGGGTGAATCTGAATCAAGTCGTCAGCAAATATATTGGTGAGACAGAAAAGAACTTGGATCGGGTCTTTGAGACAGCCAAAAAGAAAGGTTTGGTGTTGTTCTTTGATGAGGCCGATGCATTATTTGGAAAACGGAGTGAGGTGAAAGATCGTCATGACCGGTATGCCAATCTAGAGGTGAGCTATCTTTTGGCCAAGATGGAGGCATATCGGGGCTTGGTTATTCTCACTTCCAATCGGAAAGATGCTCTTGATTCCCAGATTACCTGTCGAGTGAAATATGTACTTGAGTTTGCTCCTCCTATCCCTGCCTCTCGGGTTCAACCTAGGCGATAACATGGATATTAGTATTCGATGGTTATGGGCCGCCATGCTTGGCGGGAGTATCATGTTAGCGGTGCCTGGCAACACAGACCTAGCGAGAATAGCTGGTGACGTGGTGGGCCATTTCTTTTCGGCATGTCTTCTAGCCATTCTGCCAATCATAGGATATCGTGTGTTGTATCAGCAGATTAGTGAGAAGGAAGTCACTCTCATCATCGGGTCAGCTTGGACATATTTAGTGCTGTCTAAATTTTTTGGTTTTTAAGGGGGAGGCCACTATGAGACGATGGATTGTTTTGTTGTTGGTCGCTTTTTCACTGATAAGTTGCGCGAGGACCTATGATCGTGAGGCTACTTTTATCCAAGAAGAATATGCCTCTTATGAAGGAAAAGGTACCGCGCAAGTTTGCGGACAGGCTTATTTACATCTGGATGGTGGCAATCAACATGTCGCCTCAGACAATAACGTGTTGTTAGCCCCCGTCACCTCTTATACCGAGGAAGCGTTTAATGTCAAAGTCCTTCGTGGCCGAAACCTGGTGGACCCTGATCCTCAGGCAATGAAGTTTGAACAACATACGAAGACGGATGATGAAGGACGGTTTTGTTTTGCTGATTTGCCTGCGGGAGATTATTATATCGTAGCAGATATCGTCTTACCCACTTCCACGAAAGAGCATCATAGGAGCGAATTGGCCCATGCCAAAGCATCTCTCAAGGCCGAGGAAAACGTCTACATTCTTGTGACTCGATAATGTTCGTCACACAGACTCTTATCTTTATGCGAGGCGATAAGAGGATATTCGCTCTCCTGTTTTTTCACGTGGCTATCTATGAACGGCCAGTTCGCCCGCAAAGACAATTCCCAGTAACTAGCAAGCGTTTTCCATCAGTCTCCCTCTCAACGTTTTTTATTCCCTGCCTTTTCCCTTTTCCCCATTAAATGGTTGCGAGTCAATGACAAGTCAGAGGTGAAAGACTGTGTTTGATTCCATTGGGCACTGTTTCCTTCTTGAGCTAAAGTTCAAAGAAATTCAAAAATAGTTCATAAAAAGTATCGAAATTTCTTCTAAGCTGAAGTTGGCTTTTTGGAAGTATGTTCCCTGTTTTTAATTGAAAGAACCTATCATGAGGTGTAGGTCTAATCCTTCACTCTCTTCATGAATATTCGTGTGTCCTAGCTCGCAATGGTATCATGCCTTGAGTTATACTCTGAGTGTATTTAATTTAGGATTGTATCCCGTCTTTATTTTTCCTCATGCTTTTTTGGTGTTCCACAATTATGCAGGTTCCCCCCCACCCATTACTCGTTTCTTTTTTTCTACCATAATCATTTTACAAAAAATTGAGCGGCAGGCTGAGATGCGACTGTTTTATTAAGTCGAGAAATCTGTTGTAGTTACCTCATAATGTTTTTGTGACATTTTTGAGGAAAGTAGAGAAGTGCAAAATTTCAAGCTTCATTATTCATGAGGATTCTAATGATTTACCGATTTATCTTGGGTGTGATGATCATCGCAAGTGTCTTGGGGTGTTCCCCCAACATTGGGGTTGAAAAGCCAACCTACATTGGGACCCCAGGAATGGGAATGCTTGGACCGACTCTTATGCCAGAATATCTAATTCAACCTGGCGATAGACTCGACATCAAGTTTTTTTTCAATCGTGATATGAACGATTTGCAAACGGTGCGACCCGATGGAAGAATTTCGATGCAACTTATTGGTGAGGTTATGGCCGCTGGCCGTAGCCCCAACGATCTTAAAATATTCCTAACAAAGGGATATGACCAAGAGCTCAAGAACCCTGAGATTACTGTTATTGTCAGGTCGTTTAGCTCTCGCGTGTATGTTGATGGGGAAGTAGAAAAGCCAGGTGAACAAGAATTGTTGCGCCCGCTCACGGTTATGCAAGCGATTTCTCGAGCAGAAGGGCTTACCGATAAAGCTTGGAAAGAGGCGTTGGTCATACGTCGAATAGGAGGCCAAGAACCACTGGTGATCGAACTTGACCTCAATGCTGTGTTGACGGGAGAAGACTTTTCCCAAGATATCGTTTTAGTCCCATATGACATTGTGTATGTACCACGCTCACCGATTGCTAATGTGAATGTATTTGTTCATCAATATATTCGAGCCAACATTCCTATAAATTTTGGTTTATTTTTCGACCCCTTTTAGTAAAGCATCAGCAAGAATAGTGTATTTGCTCCTGGGGAGTAATCGTATCCATTATTGTTGACGTATTTTAAATCAATCGAAGGTAATGGATCTTCTTATTCTTTTATTTGAAGAGAAAGCTTGTTGCCATGTATATCCGAACTGCATGTAGTTTTCCACGACTCTCCAATAGATTCTTGGTCCTTTGCTTATCTTTGAGCTTTTGCTTCTGTTTCGGGAAGGTTTTTTCGTTTGCAGAACCCTTGGTCCTGTCTCAACAAGCATATGCACAAGCTCACGACCAGAAAGCTGTATTGCAGGACGATTCAATTATGGAAAGACAATTGCAAGGTTATCGAGCAAAGTTAGCTGAATCAGAAACTCGCGTCCAAAATTTTCGCGCAATGCATTCGGTCATTTCTTTAGAAGATCAACAGCGTCTTCTTCTTGAGCAACGAACTGACTTAGATACGTCCCTTAAAAATAAAGATAACAATATTAGCGGGTTGAAAACCAAACTCCAGTGGCTAAGAATACAAATCAAGGAAATTCCTGAAAATGTTCCTTTGACAAGTGTAACTGATAAGCAGCGGGTGATTGATGAAGCCAAGAAAAACCTGTTGGCCATTGAATTAAAAGCACAGGATTTATTAAGCAAATTCAAAGAAAATAGCAGAACGGTTCAGCGGGTAAAGAACGAGATTGCTTTGGTGAAACAATTCATCGAAGAACAAGGATTAATCGATACAGGGGACACAGTGACAAAGGGGAAAAACCCTGTATTCGAAGAAATTGAACTGGATATGATTCAGACCGAAGCTCAACTGGTCTCCGAAAGGGCGAGTAGGGATGTCATTAAAGCGCAGCTTGTTGGAATCGATCAAGAGCTTCAGCGTTTAAATGGTTTAGGAAAAGAGCTTCAGGAAGTCCTTCGCGAGTTAGCGATTCATGAACGAAAATATGAAGAATACTTGGCTTTGGTTGGAACCGTCCCATCTATGAATTATCGTCTACAAGCTGGGGACCAACTCGATATCAAATTCTTTTTCAATCCTGATTTGAATGAGGAAGTGACCCTCGGGCCTGATGGACGAATATCTTTGCAACTCATTGGAGATATTTTGGCAGCAGGCCTCACCATAGATGAGCTCAAAGACCTTGTCACTCAACATTATGATCAGGAATTGAAGGATCCTGAAGTTGCCGTCTTGCTTCGACCGTTCAATGCCAGTATTACGGCTGGCAGCATAACTGACCGTGAGAATAAGTATCGGAAAAATCGGTAAATATTAGGACGGGTCATTTCTGGTTGAGCAAACTTACTAAGCATTCAGTCGTGCTAGAATCCTCCTTAGCGGGTCTTTGTATACACCGGATGAAATCGCGAAAAATCACTAAAGACAGCTACCAATATTCTAAGCGCGTTCTTGAGGTCCACTGACGATGACAATACTGAGTGATGAAAATGAAATACAACAGTTCGGTATTCGAGATGTTTTGACCCTGTTGTTTAAGCATAGGTCAAAAATCTTGTGGACCTTTTTAGGGATTGTATTTTCCGTGACGGGTTGGACCTTTGCTACCGCACCAACTTATGAAGCAGAGTCAACCCTGATGGTGAAGATGGGAAGAGAACACGTGTATCGACCGGAAATCGGGACTAGTAGTGTTAACCCAACGATTACTTTCGACCAAGAGCGAATCATGGAGTCCGAGATACAAATCATGACTAGTCGAAACTTAGTGCAACGGGTGGTTGAACGTTTCGGCGTCAATATTCTATACCCAGATCTTGCCGTTAACCCGCCAAGAAATCTGACTCCTCTCGAAGCCAGCATTGGGGAGATGCGTGAGAATTTATACGCACAGATAGTGCCGGATTCAAATGTCATTAGAGTTGCATTCAGACATGAGGACGCAGAACTTTCTGCCAAAGCCGTGAAATTCCTTGTGGAATTTTTACTCGAGAAACACCTTGAGATGTTCAGTAACCCCCAAGGCTCATTTCTGGAAAAGCAGGTGATCGTCTATGAACAACAGCTCAATGATTCCAAGACACATTTGCAGGAATTTAAACATAAACATGGCCTTTCTTCCTTAATTGAAGAACAGAAACTCTTACTTGAGCAGAGACGGGACCTTGATGAATCAGTGAAAAAGGTGCACGCCCAACGTCAGGGTTTAGTGAGTCAACTCGCTGCACAAGAAGCTCAAATTGACCAAGTCTCTGATAGTATTCCGCTTGCCAGTGTGTCTGGACGGCAAAAAGTGATTGACGACGCAAAGTCCAATCTTCTCGCCTTACACCTGAAAAAAGAAAAGCTCTCGACAAGGTTTAAAGACCGCAGTAGAACGATTCGCGATATCATCAGTGAAATTGAGACGGTCAAAAAATTTATTCGAGAACAAGCGATCCACTTGCCCGATATGGTCACGATGGGAAAAAACCCCGTTTACCAGGAGTTGGAAATGGAAATTCATAAATCCAGATCACTGCTAGGTTCCTTGGAGACTCAAATAAGTGAAAGCCAGCAACAACTTCACCAATTGGACCAAAATCTGGTGAACTTGGATGAACTTGAAAAGGAATTAAAGACCCTGGACTTAAAAGTTGAATCGGATCAAAATAATTACAGAATGTATCTAACTAAGGTAGAGGAAGCCAGAGTGTCAGAGCAGATGGACCAACTCAAAATGGCGAATATTCGTGTCATCCAAGACGCCATTGTTCCCGCAAAACCCATTAAGCCAAAGAAGGCCTTAAGTATTGGGTTGGGTATCATTGTTGGCGCTATCACAGCTTTATTGTTCGCGTTGGCCTCAGAATTTTTACAAGGTGGGTATTCGAGACCAGAATATGTCGCAAGGGACCTGGGGTTGCCCGTTCTGACGAGCATCACTTACAAAACTTAAAGCTACCTTTTTACCATGTACCAACGATTCTACGGTCTCACCCAAAAGCCTTTTCATGCGACCCCTGACCCGGATTTTCTCTATTTAAGTCCAAGCCACAAGCAGGCTCTCGGAACTATTATGTATGGAATAGAGCAACGTCAAGGGATAACTGCAGTGCTGGGCGACGTGGGCTTGGGTAAAACGACGATTCTTCGGTCTGCCCTCGTACGAATGAATACACAACACAGTCGTATTATTTATCACCTCAATCCCTATCTCTCCTTTAGGAGTTTTCTTGAGGCTCTTCTTCAGGAGTTTGACCAAAAACCAGATGATCAACAAGATGAAGCGAAACTGGTCTCCCAACTTTATAATGTATTAATTGATGAGTATGGAAAAGGGAAGTCGGTGGTACTCTGCATCGACGAAGCTCAAAATTTACCAATTCCGACAATGGAGGGTCTTTGTGTTCTTTCGAACCTTGAAACAGAGAAAGACAAATTGATCCAGATTGTATTGGTAGGGCAACCTGAGCTGAACCAGATCTTGGCACGGTATGAATTGCGAAAGCTAGATCAACGCATCTCGCTGCGCACAACGATATTTCCTCTCACGACACGAGAAAGTTATGAGTACATTCAACACCGATTGGATCTGGCAGGAGCAAAGGAAGGTGCAGTTTTCACGAAGGGAGCTTTGTCAAAAATCGTTCGATACTGCAAGGGCAATCCTCGCGAGATCAATAGACTCTGTGATAATGCACTCGTGACGGGTGTTGGATACAACAAGAATCCTGTGACTGCGAAGATTGTAAAAGAAGTGATCGGCGATCTGACGGTACGGACACCGCATTCACTTTGGAAATTAGTTCCCTTGGCCGCTGGTGTTCTTATTCTCATTCTTGGGCTTGTGGCCTTAATGCTTCTTACACGTTCTCAATTTTCTGATACGGCCACTTTACTTGAGCTTGGTGAACCGATGGAATCCCGAAACTCTCGGGATCAGGACATCTTGAATGCAGGAAATGACTCAATTCGTTCTGATCAGAAAGACTCTACATTGGTAGAGAGGACACAGAATTCGTTGACGACATCGGTGCCTGAGGTGTTGATGAATGTGAGAAAGCTGGCGACTGTTGTCGACGATTCGAATACGACTCATCCCTATGTAGAAAAAGATAATACTCTTCAAGGTCATGAAAATATTGGCCTTGGCAAGGCTTCACTTCCTACCGTTTTAAGCGAACGGAATGATATAGGCACTCTAGATATGACAACACATAGTATCCCCACTGACTCGCAAACAGGTGCTCATTTCCACGAGGGGAGTGAAGACATTGTGACTCATGAAAGTAAACTCCATTTCAAAGAGAAGCCGCGGTTAGCACAGGATGAGTTACAAGTAGTATCATCAGATCCAATGAACAGAACTATCAGTCAACTGAATTCTGGAAAACTCAAGAAGCGTTCGATGCAATCTGCAGTGAAAGTGACTGCGGGAGAGAGGAATTCTCCTAATAAAAAAATCATTGCTACGGTTACGACACAAAAAAAAGTATGGCCGTTGGAGAAACTTCCAAGCAAGAAGCCTGATGGAGTTGCATCGCCCTCACCCGTGACAAAGATCATGAAAGAAGGTGATACCCTGGCAGGGTTAATGAAAGAGGTCTATGGATTAGCAGATCCAGCTACTCTTCGTTTCGTGCTTAAGCATAATCGCCATATTGTCAATGTGCGAAAAATTTTCCCTGGGCAACAGATAATTTTCCCTCCGTTAAGCAACGGACAGGATAAAAAAAAGACTATGAATGAGACACGCGTATTGGTCTCGCATACGGGTGGGGAATTGAAGGCATCAAAACAAATCTTTACTGAGTCTTCAGCACGACGTGATCCAAATCAGAACAATCAAGGAATGAAACCTCAGACGCCCTATGCCATGGCCATAGTACAAGAGGGTGATACCCTTGAAAAATTGTCCAAAGTCGTTTACGGAGCGTCTAATCCTCTCTATATTCAACGAGTGATGGATTACAATCCTCAATTGCGCCATTCGACGAAAATTTTCATTGGACAGGAAATTTTATTTCCAAGACTGGTTGAGGATATAAAAGTTTTTCAAAACGAATCTTCTCAAGGCAATTATTCACCTGAGTAATTTGGTACTTTGTGTCATTAGAGTGCAGTAACCATATCTATAATTCATTCTGAGGATGACAATATGAGTAAAGTGTATGAAGCGCTGCAGCATGCTCATGCGGAACGAGATCTTGTCATACAGGTCAGGAACGAAGCCCCGCCTCCGGATAGAATTGTCACGCGAGACGTGCAACCTCGGCGTATGGAAAGAGAAATGGCTCGCCTCCACCAAGGGATTACGGCACTTCTTCCACAAACGCCAAAGCCCATTATCCAATTCTTTGGAGCACGGGTGGGAGAAGGAGTCTCAACCGTCGTCTGGGAATATGGTTGTCTGATTGCTCAACAAATGAAAAAGTCTGTTTTGATTGTGAGTGATGATCCGAGAATAATGCGTGATTGTCAGATGGTTGGAAACCAATCAATAATTAGTTTGCAGGAACTTTTAGGTGGAGAGCCACTTTTGAATGGAGCAATTCCTAAGGTAAAAGATCATAGTCTCTATCTCTGTGGCCTGGGGGGGAACGACCTGTTGTTGCCTCAAATTAATGCTCTTGGAATTGATAGAGAAAATTTGACCATAATTCTTGCACAATTTGATTGTGTACTGATCGATTCTCCGCCGATGAGTATCTCGGATGATGCTTTGAAATTCTGTGCAATAGTTGATGGCGTGGTCATTGTGGTCGAAGCGGAGGTTTCCCGTGAGCCAGTTGTTCATAGTCTTAAGGATCACATAGTGAAAAGAGGCGGCAATATTCTCGGGGTGGTGTTTAACAAACAACGACATTACATACCGGAATGGGTGTATAAAAATCTGTAAGCTAAAAAAAGTTCCTCCAGCACTACTTCGATACTTTTGCCTTTCTGCATTTTCTTCTTGAAATCTGAGCAAATATTCAACCCGGGTGAAAATTAGAATCTAATGGCTGACAAAACGACTCTGAGGTCAACTTGAAGACAAAAGCTAAAGGTTATGTGCTTAATGCTTCAATTTTATTAAGCACTGTCGTGATTTGTTTTGGTATTTTAGAGCTTTCATTGAGGTTTTTGGGAATGGCAGACCCGATCATCTATGAATCGGACCCTTCATACGGTTACGCACCAAGGCTAAATCAAGAAACCGTCCGCCTTGGCGTACCCGTTTTTATTAACGATATCGGCATGAGAGACGATGAGCGTCTATCTGACTTAGGGAACAATGAAATCCTCTTGGTACTGGGTGATTCGGTTACTTTTGGAGGGACCACAATTAAACAGGAAAATCTTTTCACTGAAATTTTGGAAAAACGCTTACGTCAACATAACCCCAAAATCAAAGTTCTTAATGCCGGTGTGAATGGGTACTCTATCAATCAAATGTTGGAGCGCGGGAAGAAATACGTCAAACTCTTAAACCCTAAATATTGCCTTATTTATGCAATTGGTAGTAACTTTTCTCGACCGCCGGTGAGAATGCTACATGAAGAAAACATCGTTTTTCCGACAAAAAAGCCAACATTTGCTATTTCCGATTTCCTATATCTCTCGATTCATTACCTGAACAAGCGGTATAACCTGCTTGAGCCATTTCCCAGCCAGATCCGAGATGTGGCCCTTTGGTCACCATATCCTTACCTTACTCCAGCATTTGATGAAACAGTGATTACGCAATATCACCTTTCTGCTCTAGAGCAATTTATTGCAACCACGTGGGTAGGATTAGGCCATGACAAAAAAAAGCTTTTTCTCTTTCTCGCGCCAGATAGACGAGCCGTCAACAAGAATTTGTTCAATGAGAACGAACCTCTTATGAAATCGCTCCGTGCTCACGACTTAGCCGTTCACGATTTACAACATAGCTTCTATGAAAATATTGTCAAAAAGAACGAAAAAATTTCAGATTTTTACTTGGATAAAGTCCACTATCTTGAAAAGGGGCATGCACTCGCAGGTAATACTTTGTACAAATATCTAGTCGAAGAGAACTCCTTGTAAGGAGAATGTGTTTTGCTAAACCTAGAATATTTTTCCGTTGTTGAACAAGACACCTAATTAAGTGCGAGGCGTATCCTCTATAAGAGCCTCAGGCTCTATTGTAACTGTGCTTTATCATATACTCGCGCCTTTTTTTGATCTTAAAGAAAGATGTGGCAATTCTCTCGGAGAGTGTGCCCTCACTTCCAAGTGCGAGAAATCAGTTCATTGCTTAATTCGACTGATTAGGCTGTTTTGGGAAAACTGTAAACTGTTTTTTTCTTTCGTTTCCTTGCTTTTCCTAATAAGCATTCTTGTGTTCTGTCCAGAACAATCTCTTGCAGCTGTTGGTTCACCTCTTTTCCTTGAAAGTGCGGAGATTGATCGAATCATTCACGTAAATAATCAGCATTCAAAAGCGAATGACACGAATCCTGGGACGACCGATCTACCCCTGAAAACGATAGTGGAAGCTACTGGAACAGCTATGAGAAACATTGCAAAAGGTTTTGGCACGAGGATTGTCGTCCATCCAGGTGTGTATAGAGAACAAATATCAATGAATTATCACAATAAGAGAAATGACTCTCTTATTGTTCTCGAAGCAGAGCAACCAGGTACCGTGATAATTTCTGGGTCTGATCTATGGTCCAACTGGGAAGAGGTAAAAGAGAATACGATTTACGCTCACGCTTGGAACTATAAATGGGGATTAGCAGTCCAACCCAAGGGTTGGAAACACCTGAAGCTGACGCCAATCGTTAGAAGACGAGAGATGGTTTTTGTGAATGGCACTGCCCTGAGTCAAGTGCTTTCCATTGCTGAAATGACAGAAGGAACTTTCTACGTCTCAGAAGAAGAGGAAACATTATATATTTTTCCGCAATCTGATTTTGATCAATCCTCCTCTGTCGTAGAAGTCGCAACGCGTTCTAGTGTGTTGAAGATCAATTGGAAAGAGAACCTTATCTTAAGAGGGTTGACATTCCAACATGCTGCTTCAGGTTTAGAAAAAAATGCTGTGTTAATTTCGAATTCGAGAAATGTCTTGGTAGAAGATTGTGGATTTTTTTGGAATAATTGGGCTGGGTACAATCTTCATGCTGTTATTAATGTTACAACCAAGCGAAATGTTGCTAACTTTAACGGCGGAGTCGGTTCGAACGCATGGAGCGTAAAAAACTTTTATTCTGAGAATGATGAATCTTCCTTTAACAATTGGCGAGGAAAACAA
Source organism: Nitrospirales bacterium (assembly GCA_029261235.1). Classification (GTDB taxonomy): domain Bacteria; phylum Nitrospirota; class Nitrospiria; order Nitrospirales; family UBA8639; genus Nitrospira_E. The sequence continues at coordinate 3,728 of JAJDBS010000071.1, read as the reverse complement.
GGAGGGTTTTTTGGCTGGGCAGACGCAGGCTCAAAACATCACAGAGTGCACAATGCTCTCTATCATGGTCAGCAGTCGATAGGAAATTACACAAGAGGGTTTTGGTTGGATTCAGACAATAGGAACATCGTCATAGAAAATGCCAAATGGTGTGAGAACGAGATAGAAGGAAGCTTTATTGAAGCTAGCCCTGGTCCGATTATAATCAAGAACAGCGAAATTTCTCGAAACAAGCAATGGGGAGTTCGGAGCACGAACTCAAGCAATGTCATACTAGAGAATAACAGAATTTACAATAATGCTTTATCTCAAATCATGATCAATGGCAAGCCAGAACGAGTCATGAGTAATTTAGAAACAAACGAACAGTTTGTCTTGAAGATGGAGGATTGGAGTTTGATTGGCAATAGGATCGGTAGTAACAAGACCATACTTTTTCAGGCAATTGGGTGGGACCACTTCCTCAAGAGTCTTCGATCCAGTGGGAACCTATGGCAGAGTAGCCAAAGCAAAGAGGTTTTCAAAATTAGTAAAAATCCAATAAGCTTTTCAGAATGGCAAAGAACGACAGGGCAAGGGGTTAACTCTTTCTTCCAGATCGTTCAAAGTCAGAGCACCTCTTTTGACTCGAAGCAGTGTTCTCGTAATTAGAAATTCCCCCGCCATGAGTAGCCTCACAAAAATTTTCAGGCCTAGTCATATCAGTGGCTGCATCCTCTAATTTTGAGCGAGGAAAAGTTTCAAAGCGTAGATTCCATCTATTAAACATTAATGAGTCAAATAGACGTTAAAAGAACGAGAACCTTCTGCCGCTTGCTGTTCTCGGTATTTTCGTGAAGCGTATTATCGGGAAGGCAGAGAATAGAAGTTCATGTGTAAGTCCATGCTTCCTTAATGGCGCTCTACCACTGAGGTATGGCTAGGTAGAGCCCTCTCGGGAAAGTCGTTCGTGACCATATTGTACAGTTTTTACAAGCTATAGCATTGCGGCGAAATTCACGCTCTTACGATGACCATTCGTGAGAGAATAAAAAAGAGTCGTAGGATTTAATATTGATGTCTTGGATTTCTCAATATATTAGCATGAGTCGATCCGTATCTTTGTTCGTTCAAATGGGTTTGGCCCTTGGTATTAGTTATTGCGTGCTAGAAGTCTCCTGGTTATCAGAGGCTGATGGAATAAGAACAATTGGAATACTTGCCTTACTCATAGTTTCATTATCTTGGGTCGCACTAAAATGGCGTTTACTGTTAGCAGAAAATCTTCTTTCTCTAGGTTTCCTGATTTTGTGGATCCTATTGGTTACCACGGTGGGCATGACTAGGACAGGAACTGCACAGTCTGCTGCCGAGGGTAACTTTTCTAATGCGGCATTTGGCGAAGCCATAGTTTGGCTAACCTGCTCATTTCCCTTAATTTTGCTGGCATTCTTTAGGCCTAAATTCCTTCAATGTCTTTTTTGGAAATCACATCGGTGGCTAAGTATCTATACTATTGTTGTCATCTTTTCTGTTATCTATGCTCCGGTTAAACTGTACGCATTGGCATGGGGATTTAAGCTCATGCTTGTGGGAATTAGTCTCGCCTTGTGTGTATATGAAATACGAAATTATAGCGATATCATTAGGTTTGTACGAATCATGCACAGTGCGTTTTTGATTGTGGCAGCAGCACCATTCTTTCTCGTATTTATCGATCCTTATACGATTTTTGATGGTGGTCGATTAGGTGGTCTTTTTTTTGGAGGACCTGCAGTTTCATCAGCTGGTGGGGCGCTTGTGCTGCTCTCAATAATACTAGGACAGCTTTTACCGAGGAGTATATATTTCAAAATCACGGGTCTGATCGGACTGTGTATTCTTTTGCTTGGAGTAGGTAAGACCGCCATCCTTTCTACAATAATTGCTAGCATGGCATTTTATTTCGCTCTAGGGCGGCTCCGATCAGGGGTTGCGTTTCTATTTGGCATCAGTCTGTTAGCCGGTCTGGGCGTGCTCTCTAATCTTCCTATTGTAGAGTACATTGCCCACTATGATGGAACGGATCAGGCTCAGTCTTTAACGGGCAGGACTGAGTTGTGGCAGCAAGGTCTGGCAAGAATATCGGAAAGACCATTTGTTGGCCATGGTTATTTGGCCTCAAAGACCAGTTTATTCAAGATCCCTGGCCTTTTATGGGAACCCGATAGTATGCACAACGCTTTTTTGGAAGTTTTATACAATAACGGGCTTCTTGGCTTAATCCCCATTCTATGCCTATTAGGTGCTTTTAAACAAAATGTTTTGTCTGTCTTAAAGCAACCAGGGAGGGAAGAAATACGTTTTATCGCTGCTGGCTTGCTGGCGATTTTGATTTTTGTGTTAGGGACTGGAATGACAGCAAGCATTTTAGGAGGACGAATTGGCACTATTTCTATCCTATTCCTGAGTGCCTTTGCTATGAGTGAACGCTTGAGGACGATAAATCATAACTATGAATCGAGTGGAAATTAGATGTCAGCTTCGTTCCCAAGGTGAGAGATGTGATGCACCATAGCTTCTCCCGTACCGCAATGCTTTTGACAATATGATGGAACCCAAGACCTGGTAACGGATTTCTGCTGAAGTATTTGTTCGAGAAAGGATGGCTTGAAGATGGATTTTATTCGGAAAATGTGTTCACAAATTATTGGAAAAAGTTATGACAACTTTGCCTTGCAACTCTTGGAATTGCCACAACAACATTATATGCCATGGACCAGTTCGGCAATGCGCCCAGGTGCTTTGGCATGCATCCTCAATGATCTAGAAATAAACCATCGCACGAATATTGTTGAATTTGGTAGCGGAATTTCTACAATTTTTATTGCCCAATGCTTAGCACAGCATAAGGGACGCCAATTTCATTCATTCGATCACGACCCTCAATGGGCCAATTATATTTCCTCCGTACTGCGCGAATTAGGGTTGCAGGACGCTGCAAAAGTAATCGTGGCTCCAATGAGACCTTGTAAAGAATCGCCAACAAATTCTCCATGGTATGATTCAGCTGTCATTTATGAGACTTTAGAGTCTCAAGAAATTGATTTATTACTCTGTGATGGTCCTCCTGCTCATGCGAAGCACGATCAGATGGTGCGCTACCCTGCCGTTCCAATTTTGAAAAATCAACTCGCTGAAAACTATTCAATTTTTCTCGATGATATACACAGAAAAAGTGAACGGCGTATTGCCCATGAATGGGGAAAAATGTTGGGCGTTCCATTTAGGAGTTTCCTTTTAGAAGGATCTTTCGCCCATGGGGTCAAGGGACCACACCATAACTTTGTCATCTGATTGTAGAAAATAATTCTTAGCAGCTCCTGCTTTGCAGGTTAATCTGTAGGTATACGACAGCCGAACAAATTCTTCTCACAAAGATTTGAACAAGTTAGAGTAGAGGAATAGTCTTCTGTCGATTAATGGACATTATTAGTTTAATAGATATGCGCTAGGTTCTCCTCCTTATCTTTTGGGGAGGGACGTATGTTGAATGGTCCACGATGTTCTAGCCCTGAGCGAGTCAGAAGTGGCGCGATCAATAGTCGACAGCGCGGGCTGCCAGTATCTGTATACGGTTGGCCAGAAGTCTGATGCGTCAACCGCCGGCCACCGCCGCCTGGCCGTGACTCTGTACTTGGAAGGTTTGGGGGTTCGGTCGATGTCCGATCTTAGGGTTTAGTCATGTGGCGATCTACCAGTGGATCAAA
>JAJDBS010000008.1 GCA_029261235.1 Nitrospirales bacterium | reverse complement strand
TGTGATTCCTCGTGGCCATACCAAGCTTGATGATCAACCCCATACACCAGACCTTCCTCAGGATTCTCGGCTTTGGAAGACCTCCATGGCTGATTGCATGCGTTGTCATGATGGCAAGCAAACTCATGAAGGCGAAGTGTTGAGTAACCGCTGTGAAACGTGTCACCTGCCAGATAAAATCGGCGAATTTTTGTTCTAGTAAGGTCATTTGTTTATATGTCTAAGCCGATTCTCGAAGTACGAAATCTGACGAAGAAATTTGGAGACTTTACTGCAGTCGACAATATCTCCTTTGATATCCATGAAGGGGAAATCTTAGGTTTGTTGGGACCTAATGGTGCGGGGAAAACGACCACGATTCACATGTTGCTGGGGCTGATTGCCCCTTCCGCTGGTTCGATTCATATGTTTGGACTGGACCTGGCTGAGCATCGTGAGGAGATCCTGCAACAGGTGAATTTTTCTTCGACGTATATTTCTATGCCGTTTTCATTGACGGTCGAAGAAAATCTCAAGGTGATTGCCCGACTCTACAGCCTTCAAAATATTCAGCAGCGTGTTGATGCCATTCTTGAAAAGTTAGAAATGAGTGATATCCGTTCGAAGCTCACGAGAAAATTATCGACAGGTCAAATGTCTCGACTGACATTAGCGAAGGCGCTCATGACGGAACCGAAAATTCTTTTCTTAGATGAGCCCACAGCCAGCTTAGATCCAGACATCGTGCATAAGATTAAGGCATTTCTGAAAGAATATCAGCGCAATGCAGGCTTGAGCATTCTATATACCTCGCATAACATGCGCGAAATGGAAGAGATGTCTAATCGGATCGTTTTTCTCCAGCATGGCCATATCGTCGCCGAAGGCACAGCTGACCAAATTGTTCAACGTTACGGGCAACGTGATTTAGAAGAAGTCTTTTTGAAGTTGGCAAGGGAGCCAAAAGCACAATGAATGTAGGACGAATAGGAGGTTTACTCTCTCGGCATCTGTATCTCTATCAGCGTAGCTTCGCGCGAATGTTGGAGATCTTTTATTGGCCACTGTTAGATCTGGTGGTGTGGGGTTTCATCACCATGTATTTGCAAGACGCGGGAGTGTCGCTACATGGGGCCGTCGCTTTTTTCTTGGGAGCATTAATTCTGTGGGATGTTCTCTTCCGAGCTCAACAAGGAGTGGCCGTCTCATTTCTTGAGGAAATGTGGTCTCGGAATCTCATGAACCTCTTTGCGAGTCCTTTGACCGTTGGAGAATACCTGGCCTCGACGATGATCATGAGTATTTTGAAAGTCACGGCCGTGGCCAGCTTGATGATGGTCTTTGCCTGGGTGTTTTACTCCTATGATATGTTGAAAGTCGGCGTATCGCTTCTCCCGTTTATTATCAATTTAGTGGTATCAGGCTGGATTATTGGGGTCCTCACAACCTCGATCATCATGCGATTTGGGCAACAAGCAGAAGTCTTGGCTTGGGGGATGGTCTTTTTATTTCAGCCGATCTCCTGTGTTTTCTACCCTCTCGAGGTGCTTCCACCCATCCTCCAGTCCATTGCGTGGATGGTCCCTCCAGCCCATATTTTTGAAGGTATGCGCGCCGTGCTTATCGAAGGAGTCATCCCTGTCACGCATATTGTCTGGGCGACTGGTTTGAACCTGTTCTTCTTTGTGGTCATTGTGGCGTGGTTTTATCACACGTTCAATATCTGCAAAGAGAAAGGGATGCTGGTGCGTGTTGGGGAATAGCCAGTTCTCGCTTGTGTGCCTCTGACTTTTCGGTTGTGTCGCACAAAATGAAATGAAGCCAAACCGCAACACATCACCCACCTGAGTGAGGCGGCGAGCAGATAGAACTGTTCGGTGAACGAGGGCTCATGGCTCACTCGAATGTTCATCTGTCCTTTCTTGATCATGGCCATGACTTCGATGCCCGCTAAGGTGCGTTGCGCGGCATAAAAGTTCTTGAAGCCGGACATCGGCCGCGTCAACCGTTTGATCCATCGATGATCTTGCTCAATGATGTTGTTCAGATATGTACATTGACGGATCTGGTTCTGTCGTAAATAGCCATTTTTAACCTCAAAAAATGGAACATCCCATTATTGCCATGACGAGATGTTTTGTTTTTGTTGGGTTTTTCGAGTGTGTAGGGGAATGAGAATGCCGAAAATTGTTGGGGATTGGCTATTTACGACAGGACCCCTAACGTTAATCAATGCTATCGGGGGCTATTGAAATTGGGGGTTGTGTTGTTTCAATTTATTGGGGCACCTTATTTACATCCAGGCGCCGGTAAGAACCTGTCACGTGCAATTCGATGGTCACAGGGGACGGGGTGTCGTTTTTCCAGTACCAACCATGCGGGCCTTCAAAGGACGTGGTGAAAGAGCCATGTGACTGGCTGTCGATACTTTTTTTAAAGCTCTCAAAATAACCCGTTGTATCACCTGCGGGTTCGCCGTGAAGATCAAAAAACAGCTCTGTCCCGTTGCTTTCCCATGCATAATCAAGTGTTGCGCCTTTTTCCATGTGAAGTTTGTATTCAGTATCGCCCCGCGCTGGGATGGTGATACTGATTGAATCTTGCCACGTAGGCTGGAGAATGGCATCACTGCTTACCATTGCACTACTTGCTAGTGGTGAAGAGGATTCGGTGCTGACAATAAACTCTTCAGGATTGGCGGTGTGCTCATAACCGTGCATCTGCATAAGGAAGAGCAGGCCTCCCATCAGAATAAGACCATAGTTTGCAACCAGACTGAAGGTCTGGAAGGCGTGGGTTTTTCGCCAGGCGGCAATTAGCAGCAGCATCAGGGCTAACGCACTGACTTGCCCCAGTTCGATGCCGACATTAAATGAAATGATATTGAGCAGCAGGTGGTCTTCACTCAACGGCAGTTCCTGTAAACGGGTGGACAAACCAAAGCCGTGAATCAGGCCCAAACCGATAATCATCAACATCATGTTGGGTGGATGGATGTTGAGGTATTTACGGAACCCGTCAATGTTAGCAAAGGCGATGTAACTGACACTCAGGCCAATCACCGCATCGATGGCAAAGTAGTTCAGCTGAATCGCGCTAAACGTGGCGTAGAGCAGGCTTACGCTATGACCAAGCGTAAACGCGGTGACATATTTGGCGATATCATGAAAACTGGTCAGGCAAAAGATGATCCCGAAAACAAAGGCCAAGTGGTCGTAGCCGGACAACATGTGTGTTGCGCCGAGCCACATATAGCGCAGATTACTCGCCCTCGAGTATTGATAATTTTTCAGCCTCGGACATGCCGTGTGCATAGGCGAATTGAGAAAACAGACCAAACAGTAGCAGGCCTGCACCCAGGTAAAAAACACGAGCAAAGATATTTGTTGTGGATAACATTAATGACTCTCCTAGATTCTTATTTGGTGTAATAGACATGTTTCAAAAGCGAAGTACTCGCAGTGTGGTTCTATTCCACTAATCACTTTTTTCCCGGAAGCTGATGTTGCCAAGTTTGGATCTAAGCCAACAAAGGGAGGATTTTTCTGCTTCTGTCCAAATAGCCTTTGTAATCTCAAACAATGGAATATCCCATTATTGCCGGGACGAGATGCGTCGTTTTTCTTGGGTTTTTCGAGTGTGTCGGGGAATGAGAATACCGGGAATTGTTGGGAAATTGGCTATTTGCGCCTGTACCTACAATACTAAACGGGAACGAGATCTACTTGAGGAAAACGTTTGACCTTGATCGTTTTCGCGGTTTTCTCGACTTTCGCAAGGTCATACGCCATTTGCAACCGCATCCAGTGTGCAACGGATGAGCCAAAGGCTTTCGAGACCCGTACAGCCATTTCAGGAGACACCGCCGTTCTTTCATTCATCACGCGTGAAAGGGTCTGACGGGTCACGCCTAAGCGTTCTGCTGCATCGGTGACACTCAAACCTGATGCATCAACAGCATGTTTAATTATCTTGCCCGGATGGACGGGGTTTTTCATCGGCATAGTGTTCTCTCCTCATGATAGTCGATTAAATCCACATCCAAGGCGTTTCCGTTCTTAAACCGGAAGATAATCCGGTGATGACGCGATACAGCCACACGATAAAACCTGCGAAGATTTCCGGTTAGCCGGTAAAAGCCAACGCCAGGAGTATCAAGCACCTATACCGACTGAGCGGTATCAAGAATGGATACGTACAGCTCGGCCTTCTCGGCAATATCCGTGCGTCAGCCGTTCCGATCGCCGCGCTCATAAGGCTTTTTTTAGCCTCGATGCGTAAACTTCTCAATCATTCATTACCGTAACACGTAACATGCCATGTTACAAATAGTTTCCCAGGGAATATAAGGAAGTAGTCGTAAGGCTTTGAAGTGAATTGCCAACTTAAATGAAATCCTGGGGTTTTTCGCCGTTAGGCCAGTACCCTCATGACTGTATGAACAATGGGTTATGAATCTATATTTTGCCTGTTTTTTTTTCTCAAACCCAGTTACTTTGACAATACCGAAAGCACCTATGTCCTCGATGGGCTGCTTCATCAAGAAGGGCAATCCAATACCATGCACTCCACCGACACCCATGGCTATAGTCAATTTGTCTTCGGCGCGATGCATTTTTTATGATTTTGATTCGCCCCAGGTATCAAAAACGTTCGACGACAACCGCTCTATGCGTGTAAGGGATTCCGTCATCATGAGGCCTATGCCAGCTTCCTCGCGAAATCCTCAGGCACGATTAACACCGCACTGATTCTGCAGTACGGGGAGGACATCCTGCGGTTGCTTGCCTCGTTAAAATGACACGTGGCGACGCCTTCCGCCCTCTTTCGCCGGCTCAATTCCTCTTCCTCCCAACATGGACTCGCGCGCGCCTTAAAAGCCTTTGCGCAAATCCTCAACAGTCCCTTTCTCTTCCGCTCTTTCGATGATGTGCAATTGCGCCAGCACAATGACCCAACAACAGAATAAAGTGGAACAATCGCATCGATTGGCTCGAGCCTTGTCGGTCAGTCATCCCCGTGAATTTCTCAGTGTGGAGAAGAAGACGCAGGAATTGGAAGAAGGGTGTAAACGACTCGTGAAAAATGCCGTGATCTGTTGGAATTACGTGTAGCTCTTCAAGCGTCTCTTGCAAGCCCCAAATACGACGCAGGAGGTTCGCGTACTTGAGGCCATTCGGCATGGATCGCCTATTGCGTGCCAACACATTAATTTGTCGGGCGAATATGATTTTTTCGATAAACGGTTGGGAGCCGCTGTGGGTATCTTGCCGGCCTCTTGGCTGAAGGAGCAAGAGGCCACCCTCTCAGCAATTATTCGTTCACTGATTGAATGATTGGGTGTTTTTCGTGACGTGGGACTTTTCGCTCGTTTCCCTGAACAGACCCAAATTCAACAGCCCACGCTGTGGCGTGACGAGCCATTTGAGGTTTCACTATCCCCAAGGTGAGACGTGTCAAAATAGATGGTGCGTGAGACTTGAAAGGCAAAGAATTAGGAACTGCCAGAGGGGAGGGAGCTATTGCTGTTGGCGATCTCTACATTCCGTTGAAAGCCAGTATATTTTGCTCGGCGGGTTGGGCTTCCTTTGGTCATGGCACGAAACTCCTCTTCGTTTAGCGAGGCTAAGTGCGGTAATTGGGGATGGAGTGTCCACGAGGTTGGTTGAAAGTGAGGTTCGTGTGTCGGTTGCGCATTGACGTTGAAGGGGCAGATATCAAGACAGTCATCGCACCCAAAGATTCGATTGCCCATTTTTTTTCTCAGCTCAGGTTCTATGTCTGTTGCTGTCCCACGATGTTCTATGGTGATGAATGAAATACAGCGTTCTGCATCGAGTTGATAGGGTTCCACTATCGCGTTGGTTGGACAGGCTTGAATACAGAGAGAACATGATTCGCAGAGATCTATCGCTGGTTCATCCGCTTCTAATTTACTCGTTGTCAGGATCTCTCCCAGCAACAACCATGAGCCATAGTCAGTCGAGACCAAGTTCGTGTGTTTGCCAATCCAACCAATTCCAGCTTCTTGCGCCCAGGCTTTTTCCATAATTGGTCCGGTGTCGACATAACTCTTTGTCTGAATGTCCGGTATCTGTTCATGAAGATAGGTTTCTAGTTGTTTGAGGCGGGCTATCATCAAGTCATGATAATCTTTTCCCCAGGCATAGCGAGCAATTCGTCCAGCTTGCTGCGACTCATCAGCGACATGGTCGGTGTAATAATTCATCCCGACGATAATCATGGATTGGCAGCCTGGCAGAACTTTGGTGGGATCTGAACGACGCTGAGGGTCACGCTCCATCCACGTCATGGTGCCATGGAAACGTTGCTCCAACCAATGAGTGAGTCGACGCCATAACCGTTGAGGGAGGGGCAACGAGTCAGCGTGAGATGTTGGCTCATGTGAGGAAGAACTGAGGTCAGAACTTGGAGGAGGCACACGGGCAATACCAACGGCATCAAAGCCCAATGACTGAGCGTGAGCTTTAATCAAGCGAACAAGAGTTGACGAGGAAGTCATGCGTGTCGCCACTTCCTTCCGTGAAATGTAGGTACGAAAATTATCTTTGTTGAGGAAAGGCAGGGCTGACGGATGGAACATTCCCACTGCAGTTAAACATGACCGTAAATCGACCAGTACATTGTTCGGTCTTGCAGGCTTGGCACGTACCTACAATGGAGGTTTTCCAATCGGTCTTTTTTTCGTCAAATTGGCATGACGTCGCGCCGCCTTTTGAGGCTTCGGCCCATGGCTCTTCATAGCCTGGAAATTGAGCGACGGTACACCCATTGATAATTGGGACATGGCATTCAGCTTTTTTGTCACCTTTGACCATCCCTATGGTGCAATTCGATTCGGTCCTTGATTGCGATTCGGCCGCTCTAACTGTATCAACGATGAGCCATGTCGCGCCCATCAAGAAGATGCTGATAGACAGAAGCATGAAGGATTGAGGAATCGTCAGTTTTTTCAAAAAAGTTTCTTGATGAGAAGTATTCATGGGTGCCTACTTTGGAAAAAAATGATTAATGACTCAAACCTTATATGAACGGGTGTGATTCATTTATACCATATTCTCAAAACAGCCTGTCAAAATTTCTTTGATTCTCCTTCCTTAAAAGAAGAAGGAGGGAATGAATCAGGCCCTAGCTCTTGAAATTGCCTCATGACTTCTGATTCCCAGGATTGTTGGATATCAAGCTTTAACCCATGGTTAGTGTCGGTATCATACTGAAGATTCAATTGTTGTGCGACGCGTTGAGTTAACTGCAACATCCTCAATAAATCATCTTGTTTGGTTATTGAAAGATTGGCTTGCCGGACGACCAAACAGCTAATCAAAAAATGCAGTTGTTCGTGGGCTAAGAGATATTCCGACATGCGCCAGAGTACGCTATTGTGTGGATTGATGAGGTCTGGTTTGACCCAGGTATGTTCATTGTCCAAAGCCATTGAGAGGCGATGTTGTCGTGGATGATGGAGAAAGCGAATAGCTGTTTCAGCTGCTCGCTCATCTTCTGGGTCACGCGGGAGAAAATCGCTCCATTGCAGAAGGCGATCTGGCTGGCAAGAGGGATAAGGTGAGGGATCTGGTACCCACGTGAGCCTGGGTGCACAACCGACTAAGAACATGGCAAAGATGAGATAACCTATTCGTCGCAATCCTGCATCAATTATGGAAGCAAGGTGAGGAACAAATAGATTGATCTGTCGCACATATAGCTTCCATACATTAGGGTGAAGGTATGAATGATGTACCATAAGCTTACGGATTAGGCAGCCAATGTATAGAACGGTTCGGCGGCATTGAGGGCCTTTCCTTCGAGGTCTGCCACCTTCCATTTCTTGATCATCCGCATCAACTCGCTCCAAAATGTTACAGGCCCACTCGTTCTTGACGCGAATAACGATCTCGTTTAAGCGTCATCTTTACCTGGCCGGTCTCCTGCGACAGTGGAAGCCTGCGCCAAGTTGCGTGTTCTTATTGATGCCTGATGGGTGAATCGTGAAGTGATGAGTGACCCCGGCGCGTTTCCACCTGTCGGGTACTCAACGGGTAGGGGACATGCCAATGATTGACCATCAATCGTGTGGCTCCCTTTAGCGTCTCCTCCGCTTTACACGTTGTTCTACCTGGGCTTTGGCTTTTCCGATGCTGAGAATGGCGGCCCTTGCCGCAGTCTCAGAATGATAGGGTTGCTTTGTGATGATTTCTATCGGGTGTTTGGTCGTTCGTTCGATATTGACGAGGTACGATTTTTCCTCAGCTGTCACCAGGGATATCGCTGTTCCTTGTGCCCCCGCACGAGCTGTTCGACCGATGCGATGGACATAATTTTCAGGAATGTTGGAGAGATCGTAATTAATCACATGCGTGATTCCGTCAATGTCTATGCCGCGTGACGCAATATCGGTCGCCACCATCACCTGAACGTGACCATGAGTGAAATCCTGAATTGCTTGTTGCCGCGCACCTTGGGTTTTATTGCCATGAATCGTCGTGGTAGCAATGCCGTGCTTTTCAAGCTTTTGGGCCACTCGATTGGCCATATGTTTCATGGCGACAAACACAAGTGTTTTTTGTCGTTTCATATTTTTTAACAAGTGAATGAGTAAATTGATCTTGTTGTTTCTTTCGACAAACATGGCTGTCTGATGAATAAGTGTCACCGTGGTCGCTTGAGGGGTGACTTCAACTTTTTTGGGCTTAGTCAAAATTGTATTGGCAAGCTTTTGTATTTCAGTCGGCATGGTGGCGGAAAAAAAGAGCGTGTGGCGCTTGCCTGGAAGCAGAGGGAGTATTTTTTTAATATCACGAAGGAATCCCATATCTAACATGCGATCAGCTTCGTCTAAGACAAATATTTCGACCTTACCAAGACGTAAATGTTTCTGTTGAATTAAATCAAGCAAACGCCCAGGAGTCGCGACAAGAACATCGGTGCCCTGCTGTAACGCTCGCACTTGTTTGCCTTGCCCAACCCCACCAAAAATGACGGCATATTTTTGATTGAGAAAGCGCCCATACGATTCTAGGTTTTGGTGAATCTGAATGGCGAGTTCACGCGTTGGGGTCAATATAAGAACTCGTGGACATCGAGGCTCTCGAGGTACCTGTCGTGTATGCAGTTGATGCAGAATCGGCAAGCAAAACGCGGCTGTTTTCCCCGTCCCTGTTTGTGCAATTCCCAGTAAATCGTGATTTCCCAAAACAAGCGGAATCGCTTCTTGCTGGATGGGCGTTGGCACTTCATAGCCAATCTCATGAAGGGCTCGATGAATGGGTTCAATGAGGTTAAAGCCGGAGAAGGTGTTGATCGTCATGACATCCGTTCTCAAAAGATGAGACTCTCTCTATCGCGATAAGCTACTTCAATTTGCAGAGTGAATAATTTCTGTCATTTTCCCATTAGCACATTAAAAAAATTATCGGGGAAAAGTTGAAGCGCTGTGCAAAAAAAAACCTGGAGGGTTGAGCCCTCCAGGTTTTCCCATATCTCTACTCGTGTGAGTAAAAGATTACATCATTCCGCCCATGCCACCCATGCCGCCCATGCCACCCATGCCGCCATGGTCGTGACCACCGCCTGGTGCAGCCTTCGTTTCTTCAGGAATGTCCGTGATCATGACTTCAGTGGTCAGCATGAGGCCTGACACACTCGCCGCATTTTGCAGGGCGCAACGAGCCACTTTAGTAGGATCGATCACACCGGCTTCGACCATATCCACGTATTCGCCAGTGCCAGCATTGTAGCCACGGTTGCCAGTTTCGGCCCGGACTTTCTCAACAATGATCGAACCTTCCGCTCCAGCATTGATGGAGATTTGACGGATAGGTTCTTCCAGGGATCGTCGAACAATATCGATACCAACTTGTTGATCCTTGTGGGCCGTGACGTTCTCTAAAGCCGGGATACAGCGAAGCAAGGCCACGCCACCACCTGGCACAATGCCTTCTTCGACTGCCGCTTTTGTCGCATGCAACGCGTCTTCCACACGTGCTTTCTTTTCTTTCATTTCGATTTCAGTCGCGGCACCGACATTAATGACGGCCACACCACCAACCATTTTCGCCAATCGCTCTTGCAATTTTTCGCGATCATATTCAGAAGTGGTTTCTTCAACCTGGGCTTTAATGTTCTTGACTCGGCCTTCAATCCGTTTAGGATCCCCAGCACCTTCGACGATCGTGGTGTTGTCTTTGTCGATATTGATTCGTTTGGCTCGACCCAAATCAGTCAATTTCACGGTTTCGAGTTTCAAGCCAACTTCTTCAGAAATCACTTGGCCGCCGGTTAAGGTGGCAATATCTTCCAACATGGCTTTTCGTCGGTCACCAAAGCCTGGGGCTTTGACAGCCGCGACATTCAGAGTTCCGCGTAATTTATTGACCACCAAGGTGGCTAAGGCTTCGCCGTCGATATCTTCCGCGATGATCACGAGTGGCTTGCCCATTTTGGCTACTTGCTCCAAGATTGGGAGCAGGTCCTTCATGGCACTGACCTTCTTTTCCACGATAATAATAAACGGATCTTCCATTGTGCATTCCATGCGATCAGCATTGGTCACAAAGTAAGGGGAGATGTATCCACGGTCAAACTGCATACCCTCAACCACATCCAAAGACGTTGACATAGACTTGGCTTCTTCAACGGTAATGACACCATCTTTGCCAACTTTGTCCATGGCTTCTGCAATGAGGTCACCAATGGTATGGTCATTATTCGCGGAAATGGAACCAATTTGTGAAATTTCTTTTTTGGACTGGCAAGGCCTGGAGAGTTTTTTGAGTTCTTCAATGACCAATTCAACGGCTTTGTCGATGCCTCGTTTGATTTCCATGGGGTTACCACCAGCAGTGATGTTTCTCACGCCTTCACGGTAAATGGCTTGAGCCAACACGGTCGCTGTCGTGGTTCCGTCACCAGCCACATCACTGGTCTTGCTGGCGACTTCCTTGACGAGTTGAGCGCCCATATTTTCATAGGCATCTTCTAATTCAATTTCCTTGGCTACGGTCACACCGTCTTTGGTGATAGTAGGTGCACCAAATTTTTTGTCTAAAATGGCATTGCGCCCTTTTGGTCCTAAGGTCGCCTTCACGGCATTGGCCAATTTATTGACGCCGGAAAGAATCGAACTCCGTGCATTTTCACTGTATCTTAACTGCTTAGCCATACATTTCCTCCTTGGAAATCATCTGTAATCTGTAAATGGA
>JAJDBS010000070.1 GCA_029261235.1 Nitrospirales bacterium | reverse complement strand
GTCAATGTCGCGGTGACGGCTGGTAGTACGCGGGTGGCGGCGGGCCTTGTGGCCTTGTACGAGTTTGATGAGAGTGCGGGGGCGACTGTGGCGGATACGTCTGGCGTGACTCCCCCACTAGACTTGACCATTGCTGACGTCGGGAATGTGACATGGTTGCCAGGGTCGTTGCGCGTCGACACGGAGACCATCATGAGTTCGGGAGGGCCAGCGACGAAGGTGCACAATGCGTTGACGGCCAGTAATGCGCTGACGATGGAGGCCTGGATTGACCCGGCCAACCTGACGCAGAACGGGCCGGCCCGAATTGTGAGCTTGTCGTCGTCGTCGAGTTTACGCAATCTGACCTTGGGTCAGGGCGTAGCTGGCAGTACAAGTGATCGCCTGGAAATGCGCTTACGCACGACCACCACCTCTACGGGTGGCACGCCAGCTGTTGCTACCGGAGTGGGGACATTTTCCGATGCCTTGCACCACGTGGTCTATACCCGTGACGCTGCGGGTACGGTGAGAATCTATATCGACAATTTACTGGTGGAGACGGCTACGGTGAACGGTGATCTCAGCACTTGGGATACGACAATGCCGTTAGTTTTGGCCAATGAAGTGAATTCATCAATTGGCCTCCGGGAGTGGCTGGGACAGTTTTATTTGGTGGCTATCTATGAGACAGCTTTGAGTGCGGCCGAGGTGGCTCAGAACTTTCTGGTCGGGCCCAATGGTCCTTCAGGGGTTGGAGCAGCGCCCATCGCCTTGGATGATGTGATCATCACACCAAAGGATATCCAGGTGGTCGATGTCGACGTGTTGGGCAATGATAATGCCAATGGGCAAGTAATTGATAGCACCACGGTGGTCGCGACCAATCCCGTCCACGGCACGGCCACGGTAAACCCAACGACTGGCACCATTACCTACAGCCCTGATGCTGGCTATGCGGGCCCTGATAGCTTCACCTATACCGTCGACGACGTCGAAGGGGATCCTTCCAATACGGCTACGGTCAGGGTCACTGTCACCGACCCTGCCGATCCCCCCATCGCCGTGGCGGATGTGATCGTTACAGCACCGGATACCTCCGCGATTGATGTCAACGTGTTGAGCAATGATGATCCCAATGGGCAGACGATCGACATTTCCACGGTCGTGCCGACAGCCCCGACCAATGGTGGGGCCGCGGTGGCTAATCCGACGACGGGTACCATTACCTACACGCCTCCTGTTGGCTACACAGGCCCCGACAGCTTCACCTATACCGTCCAGGACACCGAAGGCGATCTCTCCAATGCCGGAATCGTCAATGTGACAGTCGTAGCCCCTGATCCCGGCGCTCCAGTCACGACTGATGATACGGCACAAACCTCGGTGAATACGGCGATCGTCATCAAGGCATTGTTCAATGATGATGCCAATGGCCAGACGATTGATGTCACGACGGTCGTGCCAACGGTCCCAACCAATGGTGGCATTGCTATCGTCAACGCCACGACGGGTACCATTACGTACACGCCCTCTGTTGGCTACACGGGCCCTGATAGCTTCACGTATACCGTCGAGGACACTGAAGGGGATCTCTCCAATGTGGCCACCGTCACCGTCACTGTGTCGACCAGCACCGCTCCCGTTATCGACGTCTGGTACTCACCCAATCAGGAGTTTGGACAGGTTGGTCAGCCTCAAGAATGGATTAATATTCTTGGCAATGTGTCGGATCCAGATGGCGTTGGGATTACCTCGCTGACCTATTCCCTAAATGGTGGATCGGTCGTCCCCCTGACTTTAGGCCCCGACGTCATTCGCCTTGAAAATTCAGGCGATTTCAATGCCGATATTAACGTCGCGGCTCTCCTGTCAGGGATTAACACTGTGGAACTTGTAGCTGTGGATGCTGGTCTCGAAATAGCGAGGACGACCGTTACGGTCAACTACACATCTGGAGCCGTGTGGCCTTTGCCTTACTCGATTGATTGGACGGCTGTGGCGACCCCACAGGACATCCAGGACTTCGCTCAGGTTGTTGACGGAAAATGGATTGTTGATGTGGGTGAAGCAGATTCGGTTCGCTCAGAAGAGCCCGGCTACGATCGTCTCATCTGTCTTGGGGATATCACGTGGGATAACTACCAAGTCGACACCAGGATTAGGCTCAAAGACTTTACCTCGAATTTCGCTGGTCTTGGAGTCATCCACGGGTGGGCAGGGCACACCAGTGATCCTCCCACGGGCCCTACTGGGCAACCCTTTGCAGGTGCTCCATTGGGTTCACTTGCCTGGTATCGGGTGTTTGGGGGGATTAATCCTGAGCGACTCGAAATCTCCAACTTCATTGACGATACTGAAATTCGTCGCAAGGTGGATAGCAGTGGATTTACGCTCGTTCCAGGCACAACGTATCGCCTCCGTTCTCGCACGCAAACCCTTTCCAGTGGCGGGGTTCTGTACACATTGAAAGCCTGGGAAGATGGTCAACCTGAGAGTACGGGCGGCCTGATTCAGGTGTTGAATGCCTCTCCCAAGCCGGTTGGGTCCGTTTGTATGGTGGGCTTTTTTGCTGATTTCACGGTCGGACCCACCACCGTCATCCCGATTGGGGGTACTCCGGCGGCCTTTGATGATTCAACGGGGACGGTGATCGACACACCCGTGCTTATTGATGTGCTTAGCAATGATGACGCTAATGGGCAGATCCTGGACCTTGCGTCAGTGACCGTGACAGGTGCCCCAAGCAATGGCTCTACCTCCGTGAATCCGACGACGGGAGTCATCGAATATACCCCGGAGGCAGCGTTTACTGCTGGCGCCGACACATTTACCTATACCGTGAACGACACCGAGGGCGATACATCGACCGAGGCGACGGTGACGGTGACTGTTGGCACTCCTATTAAATCCGATGAGTTCAACAGTGGAACACTCAACCCCTTCTGGACGTTCTTTGATCCCTTGGCCGGCGCGCTTCCCATATCAGATGATTCGTCGTTTGTCCTCACCCCTAGTGAACTGGAAATCGTGGTTCCTGCTGGCAGCAACCATGATCTCTTCCCAGGCCACATGAACGCGCCACGGCTCTTACAGCCTGCGATTAATACCGATTTTGAAATTGAAGCAAAGTTTGACACCATCCCCAATGCGGCCGTCCAACTTCAGGGGCTTGTGGTGCAAGAGACCGATCAGACGCTGCTTCGGTTCGATGTCTACCATAACGGAACGGGTCTCAATATCTTTGCCACGACGATTACCAATGGAAGCAGCTCCTCTTTAAAGATCAACCAAGAGGTGACGCTGACTGCCCCGATCTACCTTCGCATCATCCGCATAGGGAATGTGTGGACTCTGGACTATTCGGAGGACGGACAAAACTGGATCAACGCCACCTCATTCACACATAACATGATTGTGAATCAAGTGGGGACCCACGCCGGCAACCAAAACGAAACTCCAGGCCAGGAACCAGCCTTCACATCAACGATTGATTACTTCAGGAATATTGAAGCTCCCCTCGCGATGGCGGATTTGATCGTCACGCCGAAAGATACCCAGGTGGTTGATTTCAACGTGTTGGGGAATGATAACCCTAATGGTCAGACGATTGACGTGACCACTGTCGTCCCGACGGTCCCGACCAAGGGTGTCGTGGTCGTCAACCCGACAACCGGCACCATCACGTATACGCCTGATGTGGGCTATATAGGTCCCGACAGTTTCACCTATACCGTCCAAGACACTGCGGGTGATCCCTCTAATGCCGCCCTTGTGACGGTTAGTGTGACCGATCCGGCCCTAGCGCCCCTTGCCGTGCCGGATGTAGTTGTCACTCTGCAGAATTTCCCCGCGACGGATGTCAATGTGCTGGGCAATGACGATCCCAACGGTCAAACTTTGGCTGTCACCACGGTTGTCGCCACCGATCCGCCCAACGGCACGGCCACGGTAAACCCGACCACTGGCATTATCACTTACACGCCAGCTGCCGGCTATGCGGGCCCTGACAGCTTCACCTATTCCGTCCAGGATACAGAGGGCGATACCTCCAACATTGTCACTGTTACGGTCACGGTGACTGGCCTTGCCGACATCCCCCTCGCTGTGCCAGATGTGATCATCACTCCCCATGATACTCCTGCGACCGATGTCGACGTGCTGAGCAATGATGATCCCAATGGCCAGACGATTGACGTCACCACCGTTGTGGCGACCAATCCGCTCCACGGCACAGTCACGGCAAATTTAATTACCGGCACCATCACGTACACGCCTGATGCGGGCTATATAGGCCCCGACAGTTTTACCTATACCGTCCAGGATACGGAGGGCGATATCTCCAATGCCGCGGCTGTCAATGTCGCGGTGACGGCTGGTAGTACGCGGGTGGCGGCGGGCCTTGTGGCCTTGTACGAGTTTGATGAGAGTGCGGGGGCGACTGTGGCGGATACGTCTGGCGTGACTCCCCCACTAGACTTGACCATTGCTGACGTC
>JAJDBS010000069.1 GCA_029261235.1 Nitrospirales bacterium | reverse complement strand
GGATCGTGCAGAATATGCCAAAAAGGGCATTGCAAAAGGTCGTTCGATCATCGCGATGGAATATGACCAGGGCGTCTTGTTTGTTGCGGACAATCCTAGCGCATCGCTCTTTAAGATTTCAGAAATCTATGACAGCATTGCGTTCTCAGGCGCAGGCCGATACAGCGAATTTGAACACTTGAGAAAAGCTGGCATTCAACATGCCGACATGAAAGGCATGATGTACAGTCGAGAAGATGTCACCGCACGTTCCCTAGCCAATGGATATTCACAAATGTTGGGGACCATCTTTAGCCAAGAAATGAAACCATATGAAGTGGAACTCCTTCTGGCGCAAGTGGGTGAAACACCAGAGGGGAACGAGCTTTATCGCATCACATTTGATGGAAGCATTATTGACGAACGGAATTTTACGGCCATCGGTGGCCGATCCGAATCCATATTAACTTTTCTCCGCAGCGAAACTTTAGAGACTACCCCTTCGCTCAACACCGCGTTACAATTATGCCAGCAGGCATTTGGCAAAAGTCCTGACGCGAAGTCCAGCATGGAAGATCTTGAAGTTGCTCTTCTGGACCGCTCTCGATCTGGACGAAAATTCCGTCGTGTCCCGATTCCTGAGGCCTCCGCTCTCCTTCCCTAAGGCCTTCACGTTCTTTTCTCCTCACCTCATTTTCTCCGGTTGAACATTCTCAAAGAGGGGTGTATTCTGACTACATGACGTGTTAACGAACATCCGACATTCCTTAAGACACTGTTCTTCATAGCACCAAGATGGCGGCCATGATCAAGCGAATTTTTGGCCTCGAATGCGAATACGGACTGACCTTTTCTCCCACCGGGCGCGTCTACCTCCCTATTGAAAAAATCCTCGGCTATATCTTTGAAGGTCTGATTCCCAATAGCTGGCCGTCGAACGCATTTCTCACCAACGGCGCACGCTTTTATCAAGATACGGGATGCCATCCAGAATATGCGACGCCCGAATGCGACGACCTCATCGATTTAGTCATTCATGAGAAAGCCGGGGAACGAATTCTGGAAGGCTGCTTACCGATAGCCGAAGAACGGTTGCGCGAAGAAGGTCTCTCCGGAGAGATATTTATTTTTAAAAATAACACGGATTCACTCGGCAACACCTATGGGTCACATGAAAACTTTCTCATGCGCCGCGACGTCGACTTCTGGAAAGTCAGCGAACAGCTCATCCCCTTTTTCGTCACGCGTCAAATTTATGCAGGGGCAGGGAAAATTCTCAGAATCTCGGGAAAATCTCAATTTTTCATTTCTCAACGCGCTCAACATATTCATGAAAAGACCTCATCCTCAACCACGTCCTCTCGCAGCATTATTAACACACGCGATGAACCCCATGCTGATGCAGAAAAATACCGCCGGCTACACATCATTCTTGGTGATTCCAATATGTCGGAATTCGCGACCTATTTAAAGGTTGGCACAGCCATGATCGTGCTATCCATGATTGAAGATGGCTATACGATTCCTCACATCGATTTAGAAGAACCTGTGAAGGCCATCCGAGATATTTCTCGTGACCCGACCCTCACAAAAACAGTCCGACTTGAAGACGGACGGACTCTGACGGCCTTGGACATTCAACAGATCTTTTGGGAGCGTGCGGGAGAATATCTACAGTCTCAGTCACCGAACAAAATATTTTCCGAAGTGCATGAAGAATGGGGACGAGTGTTGCAACTTCTTGCCACATCTCCGATGGAATTGGTTAGAGAAATCGACTGGATCACAAAAAAATGGTTGATGGAAAATTACATGGACAACAAGTCCTGCGGATGGGACGACCCACGACTGAGCATGATGGACTTACAATATCATGACATTAACCGACAGCGAGGCCTGTTCTATCTCTTAGCTGAACGACAAGGCATCAGAAAACTTGTTACTGAGGAAACCATAGAGCAAGCCAAGACGATCCCACCACAAACCACGCGTGCCAAAGTACGTGGGGATTTCATTCGATTTGCTCGAGCAAAAAATCGGTCGTATACTGTGGATTGGACCTATCTCAAACTCAATGGTTATTGGGAAGAGACCATTCTTTGCATGGATCCTTTCTGTCCATTCAACCCCAGGGTTGACGAGTTATTAAGCCAGGTTCCACATAATCGACTCTACCCATAAACCATCAGACTTCAGGCCAACACTATTTATGAAACTCTCTAGTCCGTTGCTGTCCATTCTCTGTTTCCTCATTGCTAGTCTCTTTCCTCTCCAAATAGTTGAAGCCACAGAAAACCATGGGCAGCACTCACAAAAGCAATTCAGCGGCAAACAAGGAGAAGTTCTGTGGATTGAAGTCCCTGTTGGCAATCCAGAATCTAAGGTCAGCGGCGTACTGCTCAAACGCAAAATCCCATTCTTCCCCTTAACAGATTCTACGTTTGCCGCACTTGTCGGCATCGATATGCAAGACCCGCCTGGTAAGCAGAAGTTTGGCATCACGATACAAACGCAGCACGCAACTGAGCAACTCACCTACTCCATCAACATCATCAAAGAAAACTATGCGATCCAACACCTAAAATTGCCAAAAAACAAAGTGGATCTCGACGCCAAAACCTTAAAACGCGTACGACTCGAACAAAAAGAAATGTCAGCCGCGTTTCACCGCAGCGACACTCAACCATTATGGGATAGCGCATTTCTGGAACCCGTCACCGGAACGGTCACCGGACGATTTGGGAGCCGTCGCATCATCAATGGACAAAAAAAACGACCACATTCAGGTGAAGACATCGCCGCCCCCAAGGGCACACCTGTTCTTGCTGTCAACTCAGGCACTGTCGTGGCAGCGGTTGATCACTTTTTCTCAGGAAAAGGCGTCATCATCGATCATGGAGTCGGATTATTTTCCATGTACTTCCATTTATCAGCCATCACTGTCCAAAACGGCCAAGCTCTTCAAAAGGGAGAAACCTTAGGCAAAGTTGGCGCCACCGGACGAGCCACCGGTCCTCACCTTCACTGGGGCATTCGTCTTAACGGCGCTCGAGTGAATCCTTACGCCCTAACTTCCCTACCCATAGGAAAGTCAGACACACCTTAGTCGTATCCAGTATTTCATTCACTTTCCCATGGAATATATCTGCGTTTTTTGTGGTTCCAACTCAGGTAGTTACCCAGGCTATACGAGCATCGCTCAACGCTTAGGCCAGGCCCTCGTTCATCAAGGATTTGGCCTCGTCTACGGAGGTGGGAATATTGGGTTGATGGGAATCTTGGCCTCCACCATGATTGAGGCTGGAGGCGAAGTCATCGGCGTGATGCCACGACAATTAGCCGAACAAGAGTTCGTGCACGACCGGCTGACAACCACGCATATCGTCGAGACCATGCATGAACGAAAAGCGCTCATGGCTAAACTGTCGGCCGGGTTTATCAGCTTACCGGGTGGATTTGGAACTCTGGAAGAATGTTGCGAAATGCTGACATGGTCTCAACTGAAAATTCATGAGAAACCATGCGGAATCGTGAATTGTTTTGGGTTCTTCGATGGTTTGTTGGCCTTCCTTGACCATCAAGTCAAAGAAGGCTTTCTCAACCCCAGAAACCGCGCATTGGTTCTTGAAGCTGCCGATCCAGAATCGTTACTGAGCATGATGAAACCGCAACTCAGCATGGAAGAAGTGAGAAGTAAGGAGTGAGACGCAAGAGAAAAGAGAAGACTAGGTCCATCGAACTCTGCCCTTCCTACTTCTAACTTCTCACTCAATTCTGCTCCTAATAGGCCGCTGGTCTGGATAGCGGGCGATTGGACATCAATTCTATGGCACGAAGATTATCAAATGCAAAGGCGCCATCCCCCATCGCCACCAAACCTATTTTTCCTATTTTGAATGATTGATCATAGACATCAATCATGAGATGGTGGTCAAAGAAAATTTCGGTGAACTCCTTACTCACAATAGTATTGCGTTGAATTCGAAGGAAATGCCAGTCGGATGGTTCAACAATTAAGGTTTCACGAGCGATTTCCTGTGACTCCCCATCTTTCACGACATACGCCACAATCTCATTCGTTTTGGGTTCAACCACCACTGCATAAAAATTCTTCGCGTCTTGGATTCCATAAGCCAATCCTGCTTTTCCGGAGGGAGTCCCCAATCGCATCTTCATCCGAACCGAAAGATCAACATATTCAACGGTCACTCCATCGACACTTAATAACTGATAGCACAAACTCTTTTCACAAGTGAGATGCTGTTCTACTGTTTTTGGCAGAGTAGGAGCCAGCTTATCCTCGCTCACAACCCACCCACCCTTATTGAGCGTGCCGCCTACTTCAAGGGAAAATCCTTCAGGAACATGATTTAGTGCTGATTCATCAAATTGCCATTCTTGAAATAAGGGTGCAACAGTCATATGAGTGGGCTTCAGAAGCTCTTGCGGTTCATCCACGGCCAATACTCCCAGAGGGGAGCCAACAAAGCACAAACTAAGAACCAGGCACACAATCGGCATGGTAGAAGCTTTTGTCACACGCATTGCATGATCTCGACATGTATTGGTTCTATCAGCATTACTGACACGACCATGTAATATACGCAAAGTCATAACTTTTCCTACCCTATTGAAAAATTTATAAAATACCGGCTCTCTTTAAAGGAATGAAAGAATACGCATTCTCAGATGACAGCGACAACCCCTAACGCTCAAGAAAGGCTCCAAAACAATGAATGAGAAGAACTATTCTTAAGCCTAAACCTTCGACAGACATGAGAGCAAATTGTACACAAATTGCCCTCATTCACCAGCCTTTGGTAGCGTTGTTTATGCGGAATTTTTCAAAAAAATACGGTGTAGCAGCTTTGACGATATTCCTGTGGTCTCTGGCTATCTCAGGTCAAAGCTGGAGTCAATCGACAGTCAGCAGGGAACCTGTTCCAGGCTCAACAGAAGATGCGATCCTCAAAGAGCTGCTCCCGACCGATTCAGTCATTACACTGACAATGCATGATGCCGTCATGCAAGCTCTTGAGCATAATGTAGCGATTCAAGTGAGTCGACATACCAGAGATGCCCAGCTCACCAATATCATCTCAGAACAAGCCAAATTCGACCCAAGCATTCAACTCGGGGGGCGGTATGACCGAACAGTTGCACCACTAAACCGCCCCGTATTCGGATTTGGTGGAGTGACGGCTGGCAACGACCCCGATAATTTTGACCAAAACGACACCCGGTTCAATATCGGCTACTCCCAACGTCTGCTAACAGGAGGCTCGTATGATCTGACGTTTGATACCAATCGTAATTCCGTGGCAGGGAGAACCGGCTTTCTGTTTAACCCTTCGTATGGCAGCAACCTGTCCATCAGTTTGACGCAACCCCTCCTTCGCAACTTAGGACGAACGGTCAATACGACATTAATCACCGTCGCTCGCAATGCAGCAGCAGTCGAGCAGCTACTCCTGAGCCAACAAATTCTTTCAGTCATTTCCCAAGTCGAACAAACATATTGGGAACTCGTATTTTCAAGAGAAAACTTAAAAGTCGCACATGCCACGTTAAAAGCGGCCGAGGAACTCTTGGCGAGTAATCGCGAGAAGGTGAAAGCTGGAGTCTTAGCTGAAGTGGAAGCCTTACAAGCACAGGCAGGCGTGGCCAGTCGAATCGAACAAATTTTACTCGCACAAAAAACAGTCGAAGATCAGGAAGACCAATTGCGGCTCTTACTCAGTCCGTCCGAAATAGCCCTGACACGGACCACACCGCTCATTCCTCTGGATCAACCCATTCAACATCAATCAAAAATTGCATTGCAGGGCACCATTGATCAAGCCCTAGAACATCGGCCCGAAGCGCTTCAAGCAAAGAAAATCGTCAGCAGCTCACACACTCAGACCCAATTCGCTAAAAATCAGCTATTACCTGACCTCTCCTTTCAAGCTGGGCTTGGGCTTGCCGGCTTAGGAGACAACCCCTCTGATACCTGGCAACGCCTAAGCAGCACAGATTTCTATAACATGGGGGGAGGGTTAGTGTTGAGTTATCCTCTAGGCAACCGCGCGGCAGAAAGTCAGCATCAACGGCGAATACTGGAAACCCACCAACAACAGGGTACTCTCCAACGTGTCCGCCAGCAAATTATCTTGGATGTCAAAGAAGCCATTCGCCAAGTCGACACTAACTACAAACGCATTCGCACCAATCAAATATCTCGTCGTCTCTCCGACAAACAACTCAAAGCGGAACAAGAACGACTCCAGCTTGGTCTCAGTACCACACGAGTGGTCTTAGAATTCCAACGAGATTTACAAGCGGCACAAGGGCAAGAACTTCGCGCCATCCTCGATTACAATCAATCCCTCTCTCGCCTTCGCTTCGTCACAGCTACCACATTCAATCACTACAGCATCGAAGTACAATAAGCCCGATGACGACATAAAGCTGGGATTTTGCCTGCGTGTTTGACGCGGGCGAGAAATATCTGAGGGACGATGATCGCATCGTACCTGGACTTTTAGGCACGCATGCCTTGTTCCATATCTATTGCTTCACGTTGTTGTGTCTTGAGCCGATTGAGGTTTTTGGGACCACAACCAGACTGCGCCAGAATAAATAGGGCATCACTTTCTGGCTCCACGGTGCCAAAGAGCCAATCATAGATGGGCATAAATAACGCGTAGTTCCCTTCCCAACGGGAATGGTGAAGACTATGGAAACTCGGACTATACACCACCCATTTGAGCGGGGAATTCACATACCACTTAGGGAAAAACTCAACATTACAATGGCCAATCGCATTCAGAAAATCAAACACGAGAAAATATGCGAAAAACCCAAGAGGAGTGAGCAGATCAACCCATCCGACAATCAGGACTGTGAGAGAAAAGAGCACGAGATAACTGCCACGTTCCACGAGTGTAAATGTGAAGCCTGATGGTGGACTGGGGATCGTCGCTTTATGGTGCTTGATATGATGTTGACGAAGCGCTGGAATTCGATGAAGGAGCAGATGATACCCGTAGTACAGCGGTTCCGTAATCAACATATGTGTCAGCATCAACGCCGCGAAACTGGCGACGGTCAGACTCAGAGTTGGCAGATCTTCCCACCCAACAAATCGCAGCACACCCCAATAGGTCAAGATAGCAAAACCCACTCCATCAACGACAAACGGCACGTACCACCATTTCTCTCTGTCCTCTTGCTCAGCTGGGATGGGGATCTTGTATATTTGTTGATGTTCCCCAAGGGCACCATAGGTCATCTTGGTGATCAGGCTCACCAGCCCCACACGAAGCATCACCCAAGACAAAAAAAACATGAGAAAATATCCATTGAGTTCCATGTTGACAGGTTCCCCTAATTACGATGCGTAGGCCATGGCTTCGCCACTGCCTGATTCAACCGCGGCAAGCCGATTCGCACCCGCCTTCCTCTTTTTCTTATCAGCCAGCAAATAGTCATAATATGTCCGAATAACCCTCGCTAAAGATTCGACACTAACGGAATCAAACGCTTCAGGATGATCCTTGAGAATTGCTCGCAGTTTGTGTATCCGGAAATTCCAGGTTTGCGTGGAGTACACCCGATTCGGCTCAATGAGTTTTTCGAGTTTGTGTTCCAGTGGAGACTGAGCTTGCTCAAAGAGCAAGGTGAGGCCAATTTCCTTGGCCACCGTTGTGAGTAAAGTTCTCGTATTCATGTTCTCAGCACTGACGAGTTGAAACACCTCATGGTGTTGTCGTTGGTCAGTGGTGTGCGATAACAGCAGGGCTTGCTTGATGACGGCATCAATCGTCACCAAATTGGTCGCCGCTTCTTCCGGAATTGGGAGGCGAATCTGAGAAGTCAATTTCGCGAGGCTAAAGAACCCTCGCGCAAACATATAGAGACCGTAAGGTTTACAATTACTCCATCCCGTCTGCTGGTGACCGATGACGATCGACGGTCGTACAATCGTGAGGGGATTGCCTAAATTGCCTTGCTGGGAAGCGTGGGACAACGTCTGTTCTGTCGTAAATTTGGTGATTTGGTAGGAATTCCCTAGCACGGGAAGGAGGTGCAATGTTTCCTCAACATCAGCGCCAATGTTTCCCCCAACATAGGCTGTGGACATATAATAGAACCGATTAGACCGAGCACTTGTTTCGGAAAATTTCTGATAGAGCAAGACACTATTTCGCACGTTATTTTCATAGGAATTGGCCAAATTCTCCGCGGCGTAATTCATATCTGCTGCACAATGCCAAACCTCATCGACCTCAGGCCAAAAATCAAATCGGCTTAATTCAAGAGAAAAGTTCTGTGACTTGATATGCTCTATTCGCAAATTGGCGAGTACCGCTGAAGACACCTCATATCCAAAACCGCGCATAGCCGAGGTAACTCTCTCCCGCGTCCGATTTCCGTCAGGATCATTACGCGACAAGCAGATCACTTTTCCACCACTCGCCAAAAAAGCACCAGCGAGTGCTCCACCGATAAACCCTGTACTACCAGTAATAAGTTTGCATGCCATCACTCATTCACGCTTCCTTTCAATTTCCCTAGGTCGCAATAACTATTTTTGAATGAATATGAAAAAAAGAATGATGGCACCC
>JAJDBS010000068.1 GCA_029261235.1 Nitrospirales bacterium | reverse complement strand
AGGGCTTCAATCTAAGGTTCATGATGGCAAATCACACACCAATCCTCTGGATTTCAGTATGGCAAGCCCTGTTGATGGAAGTGCAGCAGCGTTTGGGCATAAAGCTGAGAACATGCAAAAAGAAGGATAAGTGTTATGTTGAAATTTTATTTTAGCAATAGGGGAATAATGCCATGAGTGAAGGTTTAGAAACAGAAGCTAAAACCAATCCCCAGGGTGATCCAATTACGAGTGCTCCGGAAGCGCCAAAGGCCGAAAGCGGAAAAGGACGAAAAGACCCTCATGGAGACGCAAAACGACAGATTGAGGTAACGCCTGAATTTATGTTTTTTGAGGCTCCTCGCGAACGGGAATTTATTACAGGGAGTGAATGTGCAAAAGAAGCCGTGAGGCGCTCAAACGTTGATATGTCTGTAGCATATCCCATTACCCCACAAAGTGAAACATTGCAGTTAATTGGGGTCTTGTATGGAGAAGGCTATGTCAAGGAATTCTATAGAGGCGAAGAAGAATACGGAGTGATGTCTGCAATTGCAGGTGCTTCGCGCGCAGGTGTTCGAGCCTTTACAGCCACAGCAGGTCCTGGAACATTACGAGGTCTCGAACCCATTGTGTCGTGGGCTGGACACCGTCTTCCAGCCGTTTGCATGTTTACATGTCGAGTCGTCAATGCTCCGCTGGCTATCCAACCAGATAATATTGAAATTGCCTATCTTTTGCACAGCGGAATGCTGGTCTTTCATGCTGAAAATCAACAGGACTTGTTCGATTATATTATGAAGGCCTTTATCATTAGCGAAAAAAATGATGTGACTCTCCCGGTAGGAGTCTGTTGTGATGGTTTCTTTGTCACACATGCTCGAGGATATTGTTCGATGCCAGATAAAAAGTACAAGTTGCCAGCTCGGGATCCTTACCGAGGCTCAGTGCCAGTGTTAGATGCTGAGAATCCTCCCGCGCGTTTGTCTCGTGATGCTCCGGTCCAAAAATCAAATTTTATGGCTTACAACATTCATGCAGTGTGGCAGCAGGAAGTTTGGGCAGGCGTAGAACGTTCACGCAAATATATTGAAAAATATATGGATGGATTGTTAGAAGCGCAGGATGTGGAGGGAGCAGATGTTCTCCTTATTGCTTCTGGAAGTGCAGCCGCTCAATCACGAGAGGCGGTTCGCCAATGTACGGAAAGAGGAATTAAAGCAGGATTGATTAAGATCCGTTCCTTGCGACCTTTTCCCACAAACGAACTGAGAAAGCTTTGTGTGAATGCCAAGCTTATTGTCATTCCCGAGTTTAATTATGTTGGATGGCTGGCGAAAGATGTAGCAACGGCAATTTATGGATTTTCCACTGCAAAAATTGTAGCTGGTCCACATGTCTACGGTGGCATGTCCATGCCCGTTGAGATGATTACAGATGAAATCGAATGTGGCTTGACTGGGAAAAAATCAAACACGGTGCCTCCTTCAGCTATTATGGGAGTTGCAGATCCAGCAGCCGTAGCAGAGTTTATGAAAAGCATATAACTCAATTGTCCAACAGTTGAGTAAATTGACAAGCCCGCTCCAATATTCTTGGGGCGGGCTTTTCTGTATCATCTGCAAAATCGAACAACAATATGTCTTCAGCAAAAATAAGACGAATTCTTGTAACCAACGATGATGGCATTCATGCGCCAGGCATACGTACTCTGGCGAAAGCTTTGGCGTCATTAGGAGAAGTGTGGGTGGTGGCTCCAGAGAAAACGCAAAATGCGGTCGGGCGATCCATGACTCTTCATAAGCCTCTTCGCCTTCGGCAGATTCGCTCTCGTTGGTTTGCGGTGAATGGGACACCTGCGGATTGTGTCACCTTGGCATTATGTAAAATATTGGAGTCTGATTTGCCGGTGTTGGTGGTTTCGGGAATAAATAGAGGTTGGAATCTGGGGGATGATGTCACAAATTCAGGTACGGTCGCTGGCGCGTTGGAGGGCATGCTATATGGGATACCGTCTATGGCTGTTTCATTAGAGGATTATGCTGGAGCCTCTTATGCGGAAGCTGGGCAGTATGCCGAAACGTTAGCGAAGCGGATATTAAAATCAGGTTTGCCCGAGGGAACGACTCTCAATGTGAATGTTCCTAGCTCAAAAAAAATACCCATAGCTGGTATTCAATTCACCAGTTTGAGCCAAAGGCGATATCATAAACCGGTTGTTGAAAAAGTTGATCCAAGAGGAGGGGCCTATTTCTGGATCGCAGGCCAACGTGAATCTTGGGCCAGGGAAAAACCATCTGATCACGAGGCGGTAGAAAACAATCTGGTATCAGTCACACCTCTGCATTTAGATTTAACTGATTATGAAGCACTCAATTCGTTAAAGAGTTGGGGGAGAACGCTTACACCAAAAAAGAGAATATCTGTGTCATCTAAACTAAAAGGAACGAAGATCAAAAGGGTATAGAGTTTCTCTCTAGTATTCTTTGACAGTCCTTCAACGTACATTGCTATTTCTCAACACATGGATTTGGTAAAACAATTATATGACTGGATGCTATCGTGGTCCGACTCTACTTACGGGGTTCCAGCTCTATTTGGCTTGGCCCTAGCCGAATCTTCATTTTTCCCGCTCCCACCTGATGTGTTGCTCATTGCTATGACGCTTGGTAATCCTGCGAATGCCTGGTGGTATGCGACGGTAGCGACGGTTGGGTCTGTTCTCGGAGGGGCATTGGGCTATGGTATTGGCTGGTATGGGGGGCGCCCTGTCTTGAAAAAGTTTATGGGCCAAGACCGTATGGATCTTGTTCATCAATATTTCCAACGATATGAAGGTTGGGCCATTCTTATCGCTGGATTTACTCCCGTGCCGTATAAAATTTTTACTATCGGGGCCGGGGCATTTTACGTCGATTTTAAGACTTTTATGCTGGCATCAGTGGTCAGTCGAGGCTCGCGGTTTTTTATGGTGGCGGGGGCAATCTATTTCTTTGGTCCATGGATGAAAGAAATCATTGAGAAATATTTCAATATTTTTTCTATTGCGTTTATCGTTCTAATTGTCCTAGGTTTTTGGTTTGTGAAACATCAGGGACAGAAAATTAGCCAAGCGACATCCACGAGAGAGCCGTGATATATGCCGATTCTTCTCTATAACTCCCAAACCAGGAAAAAAGAGGCCTTTACTCCTTTGGTTCCTGGAAAGGTCAGCATGTATGTTTGTGGTGTGACCGTCTACGATGATTGCCATCTCGGTCATGCACGGAGTGCGCTCACGTTCGATATTATCCGGCGCTATTTTGAATTTTCTGGATATGAGATGAGGTACGTGAGAAACTTCACAGATATCGACGACAAGATTATAAATCGAGCGGAAAAAGATGGTATTGCCTGGGATGAAATTAGCGAACGCTATATTCAAAATTTCTACCGAGATATGGGGGCATTGAGTATTACCAAACCTCATGAAGAGCCAAGAGCCACTGAACATATGCCTGATATTCTTCGCATGGTGGAAGGCTTGGTCAATAAAGGGACGGCTTATCAGTTAGAAGGTGATGTGTATTTCTCCGTGAAGAAATTTCCTGCTTATGGGCAGCTGTCAGGAAAGAACCTGGAAGAACTTCAGGCAGGTGCCAGAGTTGAAGTCGATACCCGGAAGCAAGATCCGATGGATTTTGCCTTATGGAAAGCTTCGAAGCCTGGAGAACCTGCTTGGGATAGTCCTTGGGGGCAAGGCCGTCCTGGGTGGCATATCGAATGTTCGGCCATGTCAGTGGCTGCGTTAGGACCGACTTTCGATATTCATGGCGGGGGTAAGGATTTAATATTTCCACATCATGAAAATGAAATCGCTCAATCCTGTGCGTATACGGGAAAAGAGTTTGCGCGTTATTGGGTCCACAACGGGTTTGTCACCGTAGATAAAGAAAAAATGTCGAAGTCGCTTGGCAATTTTTTCACCATCCGAGAAATTTTAGACAAATCACCCGTTTCAGATTTGGAAGCAATCACGGGTGAATGTCTTCGTTACTATCTGTTGTCCACCCATTACCGTAGTGATTTGAATTGGTCAGAGCAGTCTCTTCCTGAAGCTAAAGCAGCAATGGATGGTATCTATGGACTCATCCACCGATTAGAGGAGGCAGGCTCCCAAGAAACCAAAGCGGGAGACAAAGATTGTGAAGAAGTCTTAAAACAATTTTCAAACAAATTTCATGGAAGTATGGATGATGATTTTAATACCCCTAAGGTACTCGGTGCCTTTCACGAACTTCGAGGAGAAATAAATAAATTATTAGCCAAAGGTATATCCGATAAGATCAAGGGAAAAACACTAGAAAATTTTAGAAAATTTGGGGATCCCCTTGGATTGTTCAAAATTCTTCCAGATATCTGGTTTGGAAAAAGAACACAAATTGCACCCTCTGGAAAAGTTTCTATTGGTGAATCGGTTATTGTAAAAAAAAATTCTATGGATGAATCAGAAATAATTGAACAAAAAATTCAAGCTCGAAATGAAGCCCGAGCAAAGAAAGACTTTGCCTCCGCCGATAGCATCCGCCAAGAATTAGCCGACCAAGGAATTATCCTCGAAGACCGACCCGATGGCACCACACGCTGGAAACGATGAACCTACCAGTGTGTTGTATGGGTTCCATACGGTCACTGAAGCCCTGCAATCGCCCTCCCGTGTGATTGAACGACTCTGGCTGGCCAACTCTGATGGCCGATTTTTCCCTCTTACGCGTCTAGCAAAGGATCGTCATATACCCTATTCCGTGGAATCCCGCGATCGGTTGGATCGCTTAGCTGGGGACCGTCACCATCAAGGGGTAGTCGCGAGTGTGGCGGCAAAGCAGTTTTTGGAAGGGGAGGAATTGTTAGATGAGGTGGAGCAATGTGCCACTCCCTCATTGCTCGTGGTCTTAGACCAAATTCAAGACCCTCATAATCTTGGGGCTATTGCCCGTTCAGTAGACGCAGCAGGAGGGCATGGTATTGTCATTCCAAAACATCGTGCCGTTGGCTTAACGGCGGGGGTGGCGAAAGCTTCAGCCGGGGCGCTTGAGCATGTGTCGGTGGCACGTGTGGCGAATCCAGGGAAGTTCCTCGAACAATGTCAAAAGCGAGCCATCAAAACGGTGGCCTTGGACGCGGCGGCCAAAATTTCCTACGACGAATGTGATTTGACAGAACCGTTGGCTTTAGTCTTTGGAAGCGAAGGAGAAGGGATTCGACCGATCGTGCTCAAGAAATGTGATGAGCATGTGCAGATCCCAATGTTGGGGAAAATTAATTCGCTGAATGTATCGGTAGCAGTGGCGGTGACAATCTTTGAAGCAGCTCGGCAGCGGGCGCACAAGACAAACTAGACTAGTAGCGTTTTATTTGATCTGAATGAGCCCTTCCTGGATAGCTGCATTGAGCAGTTGCGCGGCATTCGAGACGCGAACTTTTTTCATCATATTGGCACGGTGGGCCTCCACCGTTTTCACGCTAATTTTTAACTGCTGCGCAATTTCTTTATTTTTTAGACCGGACCAGATGAGTTGAAGGATTTCCTGCTCCCGCTGAGTCAGGGCTTCTGGCCGTTTACGTTTAATCGGGGCGTCGTCGGTGTTGGTGGGTTTTGGGCTCGTATTCATGAATTTCTCGGCGTCCTTGGCTAGGCGAATTATCTAAGGGAGAATATCAGGTCATTTTGGGATTGTAAACTGAAAATATACGTAAACTCACCCTAGTCGAATTAACTACGGAATCTGTGACATTTATGTCTCACTGGATTGTTTGGC
>JAJDBS010000067.1 GCA_029261235.1 Nitrospirales bacterium | reverse complement strand
AATCCATTCAGAACTCGAATTATCAGGCCAGACGCTTCAGCACGCGTTTGAGTGGATGACGGCAACATATTCCAAGGTGTCTGGGGCCACACCCCCAAGACCGTTTTCGTTGCGAGACTATGTCATGCCTTCCCATCCTGTTGGGAACAACAAAACATTTCACATCGGCCATCTGGCAGAGTTTCAAGAATTCCAGCATTGGTATGCCAATGCGTACCACGTCATTCAATCAATAACAGCACAATGGGAAGCCGCTTCACCTATTCGATGTTGGCCACATTATTTTGATATCGCCACATTAGTGTCATTACCCCTACCTCAAAACAGTGGCTCCCCCGGAACCGTCGGATGTGGAATGAGTCCTGGCGATGCGAGCTATGCGGAACCCTATTTTTATGTCACGATCTGGCCGTATCCGGAAAAAGAAATACTTCCTGACCTGACGGTAGGGAAATGGCATACCGAAGGATTTGTTGCCGCTGTGTTAACTGCCTCCGATTTAATTACGAATGGACAGACAGAGACGCAAGCCGAACGAGTCCACCAATTTTTCCAAAAAAGTTCTGAGTTGGCTTTTAACGCGTTAGGGGTCTCCCCCTCGTAATTCAGCTATCATTCATTCTACATGCATGACAAAGGACAAACTCCAATGCCCTCTATTGATGACCAACAGGAAAAGTCTAGGACTCCAAAACCTTCAAAGTCGCTCACCTGGCTGAAAGTACTCGAACTCGATGAACTTCAGGAAGGTCGAGTCACATCCGTCACCTGCGATCATAAAACGCTCTGTTTAACGCGGTACAAAGGTCAATATGGCGCGCTTGATAACAAATGTCCACATCAAGGAGGTCCATTAGGAGAAGGATCCATTGAAAATGGTCTACTACGATGTCCATGGCATGGCTGGGACTACGACCCCATATCTGGCAAAGCTCCAGGCTATGACGATGGTGTCGAAACCTTCCCCGTAGAATCACGAAAAGATGGGATCTACGTGGGACTCCCCAAAGAATCGGTCCATGTACGGACAGTTGGGGATGTCATGATGGAGACCATGTCAAACTGGGGAATCAAACATGTCTTCGGAATGGTCGGTCATTCGAACCTGGGAGTCGCCGACGCATTACGTGTTCAAGAGGAAGCCAACCACATAAAATTTTATGGCATACGCCACGAAGGTGCCGCGTCATTTGCCTGTTCCGCTTACGGAAAACTCACGGGCCGACCGGCTGCCTGTCTTTCTATCGCCGGACCCGGTGCAACCAATCTCCTGACAGGATTATGGGATGCGAACGTAGATCGTGCTCCAGTCCTAGCTTTGACCGGACAAGTGGAAACACAAGTATTGGGACCGGGGGCCTTTCAGGAAATTGATCTCATGGCCGCATTTGGCAAGGTCGCGCAATGGGCACAAACCGCTCTCCATACCAGCAAACACGCTGAACTCATGAACTTGGCCTGTAAAAGTGCGATATTGAATCGCGGAGTCTCACACCTCATCTTTCCAGATGAGGTACCGAAGCTTGCCGCTGCGGAAGGAATTGAAGCAGGAAGCCCCGAAGGCCGCATGCCAGCCCTAGACATCACTCCGCCAGACTCCGCAATCGATCAGGCTATCAATTTGTTGTCTCGATCCAAACGCCCCGTGATCATTGTCGGCCACGGAGCACGCTTTAGCATGGGAGGGATTATCAAACTGGCAGAGATGATGAACTGCCCAGTGATCACCACATTTAAGGCTAAAGGATTAATCTCGGACCAACACCCCCTCGGCGGGGGCGTCTTAGGACGCAGCGGAACTCCTGTTGCCAGTTGGGTGATGAATGAATCCGACTGCCTGCTGGTCTTTGGCGCAAGCTTTAGTAATCACACCGGCATTACCCCAAAGATACCTACTATTCAAGTCGATCGTGATGCGATGACCTTGGGGAAATTCCATGCAGTAGATGTGCCAGTCTGGGGCGAAATCGGCGTAACCTGCCACATCCTTCGACAGCGCTTAGTCGACAAACTCAGTACGACTAATCAACGAAAAGACGTTGCCAATCGATGGGCCATCTGGCGGGAAGAAAAACACAAACGAGAACGCGACGACCGCGGGCAAGGCGTGAACTCCTCGGCTATCTTTGCTGCGTTAACGCGTATCGTGCCTAAGAATGCGATCATCGCCGTAGACGTCGGCAATAACACCTATTCCTTCGGACGATACTTTGAATGTACTCAACAAGACGTACTCATGTCAGGCTATCTCGGCTCTATTGGGTTTTCTTATCCAGCAGCCATGGGGGCATGGGCCGCCACGCAGGAAGATGATCCGAAATTTCGAGGACGGAAAGTGGTGTCAGTTTCCGGTGATGGGGGGTTCGGTCAGTATCTGGCCGAAGTCAACACAGCCGTAAAATATGGCATGAATATTACGCACGTCCTCCTTAGCAATAATGAACTCGGAAAAATCAGCAAAGAACAACGTGCTGGTAACTGGGACGTCTGGCAAACCTCGTTGCATAACCCTGATTTTTCCGAATATGCCAACTTATGTGGAGCCATGGGCATTTCGGTTAAGAGGAAAGAAGATTTGGAATCAGCCCTCACCAAAGCATTAGCCTATGAAGGACCAAGCTTGGTGGAAATCCACTCTGACGCCGAACTGATATAAAAGGAAAAGACACATCCATGAAAACCGCTGGAGCATAACAGGAAGTATCCATATTATAGATCTTGAACATACACCATAATTTTAACGAAGCTGACCAAGGCTTCCTTTATCTACAATAGAAAAATATCCTTTACTCTGCGTCACCATTCCCTTTCGACGAAACTCTCCAATGATCGCCGTTAGGGTTTCCCTGTTTGCCCCAACCAAATCGGCTAAGTTCTGATGAGTGAGGCGGAGACGTATTCGAGTACCCCCATCTGACGGTTCACCATATTTTTCAGCCAATTCAAAAAAAAGATTGGCTAGACGGGACGGGACTGTTCGAAATGCCAGGTCCTCCATTCGAGCTTCAAGTTGTCTGGCCCGTGCTCCAACCAGCTTAAGGACTCGAATCGCAATCTCTGGAAACTGATGAAGGTACCGTTCATAGTCTTTGTGGCCAATTTCGCATACGGTCACAGCTTCCAGGGCATTCAATGACTCCGCCACGGCGGCAGTAGGACGATTGTCCAACGCTTCAATTTCTCCAAATATCTCTCCCGGCTCGAGAAGCGCGACGGTGAGCGACTTTCCCAGCGGGCTTATTCGACAGAGCTTGATATGCCCCTTCTTCAGCAAATACACAAGTCGTTGACGATCGCCTGGTAAAAATACCGTCTGATTTTTCTTATAGTGTTTGTGATGAGCAATTTTATCAAGCTCACGAATTTGTTCCGCTGCCCCTGGCCCTTCAAATAATTTCAAGCGCTTGAGATACCAGATTTTTTCCTCTTCCATAACAAGCTTGGTCCTTCGCTAAAAATATTCATCAAGAATACACAATCAACGTCTTCGCTTAGATCCAGGAGTTCCACCGAAATTCCTTGAAGACGAAAAGACCTGCGAATCTTGGTAGCTGATTTGATAAGACAAAATACATTGCGAACGATTTCTATCAACTATGAAAATTATCTCGTAAATACTTCTTGAAATATGTATGGAAGCATACATTGCGTGGAGAATTATTCCAGTACCATAGTTCTCATGCACAATCAATTTAAAGCACAAATATCGTCGTCTTCATCATTTTGTATGAACTGTAATAACCCAGAACAAACGCAGACTATCAACAACGTGACGGAATTGTGAATTCCAACTCATAATTAAACAAGGAGGAAATATCAGTGAAAAATACAATCATGATCAGTGCATTATTATTTGCTTTTATGATCAGTTTTGGAGGCAGCGCACTAGGAAGCGACACAAAACCTCTTCCTCCAAATGTCGACATGAAAACGGGAGCGATTAGTGTCCCAGAAGATTACACGCTTTGGCCTACGCTAGGGACATGGTCGCATGCCAAAGTTGTGGGAGCCGGGGGTGCTGTCAATATCCATGAGTATCACGTGGTCTACACCCAACCGGAGACGATTGCCTATTATAAAAAGAAAGGTCGATTTCCAGATGGAGCCGTGCTTGTCAAAGAACTGCTTCATGCTGAGACCATGTCCATGAGCACTGGACCTGCAGTTGGTCATGCGACAACGCTCAAAGCCTTCTTTGTCCTCGTCCGCGATACGGAAGGCCGCTTTAAGGACTCACCGCTGTGGGGCGATGGTTGGGGATGGTCATTCTTTGAACCAAAGGATCTCACCAAAACCACATCCAAAGACTATAAAGTTGATTGTATCCCATGTCATGTGCCGGCCAAGGACTTAGCGCCACGGAATGCCAAAAAAGATGATAAGTGGATTTATACCCTGGGATATCCAGTTCTACAGAAGAAATAGTAGGGCTCCTGAAATCAAATCATTCACCACTAAAATTCAGATCATTTCGTATAGAGGGACGCAAGGAATTTCGCACCCCTATGTATGATCTTCGTCAAATTTGAACGCCCTCCTGATTCTGACGAGTACGTATATCTCATAAAGAAGGGTGTCAAGGAGAGATCTCATGCCTCATCACACATTCACCAGACATCTCACAACTATTTTAGGAGGAGCCGTGGGCCTTGTGCTCATATTCAGTGTCTTAGCCACACCCTCCATTGCTAAAGAAAAAGGAGAACGAGTCTATTCATTTAATGACCAAGGCGAGCTGATCCAACCGACCGGATATCGAGAATGGATCTATGTGGGAACGCCCGTCACCCCCAATGAGTTAAATAATGGAAAAGCGGCATTTCCAGAATTTCACAATGTCTATATCCATCCAGACCATTATAAAAAGTGGAAAAAAACTGGCGCCTTTCCTGATGGCACAATCCTCATGAAAGAACTCGTCAGTGTGGGATCAAAACAAGCGGTCAGCGGGAATGGATATTTCATGGGGGAATTTATCGGCCTTGAGGCCACAATTAAAGACTCTAAGCGGTTCAAAAGTGAGCCAGGGAAATGGGCGTATTTCAGTTTCACAAGAGAAGGCCAGAAGCCAGTCAAGACCGCCAAAGCTATGCCAGCGGATAAGTGTAATTTTTGCCATCAAGCCTTTGCGAAAGATGATTGGGTCTTCACTCAGTATTATCCAGTCCTCCGTGCCGCTAAACCTGGAAATGGACAATAAGAATGAACTCAGGGGAACCACTTGACCACGAACAGCTCTCAATAACGAAACCCTTAAGAGAGGAGATTGCCATGAAACCTACGGTGTTAGCATTGAGCCTCTTATTATGCGTGATGACAAATCTGGCATACGCAGAAGATCACCCAGGATTGGCCACCGAGCATCGAGATGCGCTCCATAATGCCATGAGTGACCATATTCTGAGACTGACCGAATTAAACGGCAATGGAAGTTACCCGACGTTTGATCCAGAAACCCGATCGCTGTTGCAACTTGAATTTAAAAGTTTCCACGACAGTGTTGAAATCAAGGGACGCGAGAATCCCTACTTTGTCAGTTGCTCGAACTTTATTGCTGAAGACGGGACGAAGTATGACATCGATTTCTTTGTTTCACAGCATTATGCGGTTGTCGCGACGATTATTCACT
Source organism: Nitrospirales bacterium (assembly GCA_029261235.1). GTDB lineage: Bacteria > Nitrospirota > Nitrospiria > Nitrospirales > UBA8639 > Nitrospira_E. The sequence goes on along the minus strand of JAJDBS010000067.1, from coordinate 7,055 downwards.
CTAAAAATGGGAAAAAGACCCCATATGACGTTCACTAAACGCCTCGTAAGCGCGCACCACACATGAAATAATTTTGTACGTTCTTTTGAAAATTCTTGCCCCCGCTCATTGCAGGGGCAAGAATTTTCGTTTAAGACATGTACCTTCTGGTTCTGCATGCCTCAGATGTACAACCCTATGCGTTAAGGATTGAAAGCTCACCCCAAAGTAGTTTTACATTTCTTTAATCAGGCTCTGAGGCAAAACATAAATAACATTCATTTGGTGTACGAACTTCCACGAAGTTCCGTCTATGGGTCTTCGAACGGACTTTAGGTGGAGAGCCCTACTTACGCAGTAGGCATCGTATGCTCTCGTCTGTACGAACCAGGTCCCTGGTTCGTATGCTTTTTAAATGCGCGGTTAAAAGCCGCGAGGGATTGGTACCCCACCGAATCCGCCACAGTTTCCACCGAATACGTTGATCCAGTCAGCAATTGTCTCGCTTTTTCTAATCGCCACTGCGTGAGGTAATGAAGTGGGGACATTCCAGCCAGCTTTTTAAATCGCTCAGCAAACGTCGTACGTGACATACCAGCTTCTTTTGCCAAAGCTGCGACAGTCCATCGTTGTGCAGGATCTCGATGAATGGCCTTAAGGCTATGCCCAAGCCGGCCATCGGCCAGGGCAGCTAAAAGACCATGCTTAGGCTGTTCTCGTTCCAGCCAGGTATTAATGACTTGAATAAATATAATCTCGGTCAACCGTTTGACAATCGCTTCTGTCCCAATTTTTCCAGCTCGTGCCTCTTTCTCCAAAAATTGAAGGGTCAAATCAAGCCACGCCCCAGAGACGACATCTCCTCCACGTACGACGATATGATCGGGCAACGTATCGAGCATCGGATGACGGGCACGGGAATCAAATGAGAGGTGGCCGCACACCATTCGTGTCTGCTGTTTTGAATCCTCTCCACCATAAATAAGACATCCTGACCCTTCATAGCCTGCACGCGATAGGACGTCATCAAGCGTAGTCGCTTCACGATTCGGCGCATCAAGGAGCGCATGTTGTTCACCATGTGGAATGAGCACGAAATCGCCGGACTCTAAACGGATGGGCCGACGGGCCTCTCCAACCCGCACCCAACATTCGCCTCGAACGACAAAGTGAAACCGAACTACATTCTTGTATTGGGGGACTAGGACGCCCCACGGTGGGTTGAATTCGGTAGAGAAATAGAGACTCCCCTCTAGGCCAAGTAAGGTAAGAATATCGCTCAACACATCCATTGTTTCTCTCCTTCAGTTGGTCCGTAACTGGTGGGGCTAGACCCAGTATATAACACACCAATTTTTGCGACTACTGCGTCATCAGTAAAAACTGGACGATGGAGCCTGACTTCCGAACGTTCGAGCATGTGTTTGCGGAGCGACGCCTGATACCGTCTAGCATGTTCAGTTGGCAGGGACAAATCAACAGACACCTGGCCATCATTCAAGCACATTTCAGCAACCATGCTGAATCACCAAGGAGGTCGTGGACGTAACATTCGAAAATAAGAATTGAACACGCATGAATGGCTTATCTATTTTTCAGTACACACAAAGGAGCATTTGCATGAAGAACCTTCTGAAATCTTTCACGTATGTCGCATTAGCAGGAACCATATTCTTCGGAGGAATGGTCACAACCGGATGTGCCGCCGACAATATGATGAAACAAGACAAACCGGCCTTCAACGATCTGGAAATCGCCCATATCGCCTACACTGCTGGTGCTCTTGATATTCGTTATGCCCATTTAGCACTAGCCTTATCCAAAAACCCGGAAGTGTTGAAATTTGCGCAATTGATGATCCGGGACCACACCGCGATCAATAATAAAGCCTTGGCCCTCGTTAAAAAATTGAACATTACACCTCAGGATAATGCCATGAGTCAGCAGTTGGTGAAAGGCGGAGAAGACATTCTCAAAGAATTCTCTCAGCTGCGGGGGAATGCCTTTGCCAAACGCTATGCGGCCAACGAGCTCGGCTATCATAAATTAGTGGTGAAGACCATTGATGAGACGTTTCTGCCAATTGCTCAAAATGAAAACCTCAAGGCCTTGCTGAGAGGTGCCAACAAAACGTTCAAAGTTCATCAAGGCCATGCTGAAACGATGAACTCAAACGCCGAAAAATTATAACCCAAGGAAGTCATAGACCCATGACATATCCCCACATTCATAAACTTGTGCTCGTGGGTTTGCTCATGATGGGTGTCTTCGGTGGGGAGGTCGTGGCACAAACGACCTCCCTCCCTCAACGCCATGTCGTGAAGATTCAAGATTTTGCCTTTCAGCCTCCCCAGATCACTGTCGCCCCCGGCGATACCGTCGTCTGGGTCAACAAAGATTTTGTGCCGCACTTCGTCAGTCTTGCCAACGGGAGATGGCAGTCAGATGTATTGGAAGAAGACAAAACATGGGAACTCCTTGTGGATGAGACCGGGAGTTTTCATTATGTGTGTATTTTTCATCCAGAGATGGCTGGGGAAGTCACGGCTCATGGCCATAGCGCGCTTAGCCTGAACCAACCGTAAAACGGAATACATTTAAGAAAAGACTAACAGGAGAAAAGATGATTGTTAAAGAACAAGTCACGAAGATGGATGCAATCGTTACAAAAGGTGCCATTGTAGATGCGGTCAAAGAGTTTTTTGCAGAAGATGCAAGAACTTCTGATTATGTAGGGGGGGGAACCGCCAATAAACCTGAAATGGTCGCAAAAATGGAAGAATTTGCTGGCTCTATTGCGAAGGTCAATGGCATCACACATCACCATTCAATCGTTGACGGCAACGTGTCTGCCTCAGAGTTTACTTTTGATTTTGCTATGAAAGATGGCACCAAAGTTTATTGGCATGAAATCATTCGTCGACTATGGAATGCAGAAGGTCTAGTCACATCAGAAGAATATTTTAATGCTCAGTAAAACCCCAGATATATTGTGGGATAGGTCCTAAAACGAACTTGGGATTGCTGATGATGGGTGTCTCTGGGGGGAGGTCTAAGCACAATCGACCTCCTTCCCATAGGTCAGGCCCTGTGGATCGGAAGTTCTACAATTCAGGCACCATTTTTCATGATTTTTTCAGGCGGTAACGTGGTCCGGATCAAAACAGTGAGTAAAGTCCTCTGATCTTCATGGGAAGATTGAAGTGAATATACCACAGGAAAGAACCTGAAAAAGAAGCCACAATAACACCACCCCACATCCACTTAGATCATTTCGCATCTTTCTGCTCAATCATATTATCCAACATACATGACGTGGAGGAGAATTCCGCTACCATAAGATTCCCTATGCAATATGAACTCTCTTCAATCACATCACATTGGATACATTCCTCCTTTACGCCTGAGAAACAACGCTATTAGACAAGAAAAACAGAAACATCTTGGAGTCCCCCATCATCCACGTAAGTATTCGGCTGTAACATTTCGGTTTAAATAAGTACTAAAGAAAACGATGCCATGGTCTAGGATGATAGACCCTGTCGGTTGATACACAGAATAATGCAAATACCAACCTGTTCGTTGAAGGATTTCTGAGGAATCATGATGAAGGATTCATTTGGAGCAGATGAAAAAGATACCAGTCAGAAAAAATGTCTGAGCGTGAAGCAATTGACTGATGTGCTACATTCCCTTCCCGAGTCCTATACACTTAGTCCAGACTTGTTTGTATTTAATGAAAACTCCGAAATCATCGGATATATTGATTTCTTGGGAAAGGGATCCTGGATCCAGTTCCTTTCGAAATAACATGAAAGCAAAAATTTACACCCCAAGCACGAATCTTGAGCGAATATCTCAATAACGATTCTTTCTTACCAAACGAATGACAAGGAGTGTGGGATGAAGAACAGTTTCAGGTCATCAAGCAGAGAGATATGTCACCCCTTGTTTTTAACCCTGAAATGTCTAATGGTCATTCTTTTGGGAATGACGATTCTTCCGAACTCACAAATTTTCGCAACTGAAGCGCACAACGATCCATCGACTCCTCCGCAAGATACTAGTAAAAAAAATCAAACGGCACATTGGGATTATTTAGGCGTGGAAAACCCGAGCCACTGGGGGATGCTCTCGAAGGAATACAAAACGTGTGAAGCCGGGAACAGGCAATCCCCGATCAACATCAGCATGACCCATCATGGCGATCACCAACAGAAACTGGAGTTCCATTACCAGACCTCGCAACTCCATGAAATGAACAACGGCCATACCATTCAAGTCTCACATGTTTCTGGCTGTCGGATAGACCTCAATGACCACCAATACAAGCTCCGGCAATTCCACTTCCATACCCCTAGCGAACATCATATAGAAGGCAAAGCTTTTCCCATGGAAATGCATCTGGTCCATCAAGATGCAAAAGGACATGTTTTAGTCATGACCGTCATGATGGAAACGGATGCCACGCAACCAGTCCTCAGTAAACTCTGGAAATGGCTCCCGGCACAAACTGACAAAGAAGTTTCGATTCCCCTAGAATTGAGTCTGACCGATATTCTCCCCACAAACACCCATCACTACACCTACTCAGGTTCACTCACGACCCCACCCTGCACTGAAGGCGTGCAATGGATTGTGCTGAAAGAACCTATGCACGTCACCCAAGAAGACGTCGATCAATTCGTCCACATCATTGGTCACAATGCTCGTCCGATTCAACCTCTCCGTAATCGCCACATCGATGATGATTAATTAAAACTCAGAAGAACTCTATGTATCTTTGATGGTGCTACAGCGATCTGCGAAAGCCCGGGCCATAAGAATAGGGATTGAAGAACGGCGCAAAAGAAAACTTGTCCGGTGCAACACGCCGGAAGGAATTCGGTCAATGCTTCTGATTATGTAGACTCAAGAGTTTGAGCGACAAGCGTAGAAAGATTCGAGAAATCATAGGGTTTATCGAGTACGGCTGTGGCTCCTAAGTCCACGTCCTTTTGGCCAAGCTCTTTGGTTAAATTCCCAGAGTACATAATAATTGGCATGGACTTAATTGTGGTCTACTTTGTCATTGAAGGAGCCATTCCATAACGGTCATCCCCGGCATACGATTATCGGAAATCAGAAGATCGACTTCTCGACTTCTTTGCAAAAAGGCAAGGGGGCAGGCTCCAGGCTCAACTTCTTCGCATGCATACCCTAAGTGTTCCAAATATAAACAGAGGACTTTCCAGCCCATCTCGTGGTCATCGACGATAAAGAACTCGTTTCTTCACCCAAGAACCTCCAGCACTATTGGTCTTCAGATTCTTGATAGTAAAGAAAAGAACAATCAAGGGAAACGAACGCATCCTCACCCAAAGCATCATTTTCTCTGACAGCCTGTATTAGGTATCGTTCACGCAGCATGAAGCCCTTGTAGAGGATGCAAAACGAATTGTTCGTCGGAGTCACGCTACGCTAGATAACAAGCCCGAAGTGTTAATGAAAAATCTTCCTTGTCACCACAATTCCCACACAACACATTCTAGGTTGTATAGGATCAATTTCAAAAATCCATTGATCATCGCAACAACTTTCTATTTTGTAGACAGTAGTGCGTTGATTGAGCCTCAATCATGACAAAAAAATCCCCCAAGGATCGAGAAGACCCTTGAGGGATTATTGTTTATTCTGTCGAGCCTATTTTTTAGAACGTATAGGCTGACGATCGAGGGCGATCACTTGATTGGTTTCGTCCTTGACGATCTGGTTGTGACCCTCTTGGACCATTCCCATTGCCGGAACCCGGTCGTGGACCTCTCGGACCGTTCGAATTGCCATAACCCGGTCGCGGGGCGCGAGTCGCAGCATGACTGGCCACGGGAGCTCGACTTCCTTCAGCAACGGGCACGGCTTTTCCCAAAAGTTTTTCAATCATGCGTAAAGACCGATGATCTTCCCCCGTCACAAAACTCGTGGCGGAGCCGAGGGCTTTCATGCGTGCCGTTCGGCCAATACGATGGACATAATCTTCCGGTATATTAGGCAAATCATAATTGATGACGTGACGGATGTTGTCCACATCTAACCCACGTGCGGCAATATCTGTTGCGACCAATACCTCAAAGCGTCCTCGTCGAAATCCCTCAAGCGCCGCTCGCCGTTGAGGAAGACGTCGTCCTGCATGCAAGACACCCACGCTACAGCCGACCTTTTCCAACGTTTCGCCAATGCGATCTGCCCGATGTTTCGTACGAGTAAAGACTAACACTGACCCTTCTGAACCCTTGAGAATGGAAAGCAGCAGAGATGTTTTTTCAGAGTTATTGATGTGATGGACCGTATGGGTCACCCCTTCAGCCACTGTGGCCGATTTCGCCACTAAAGCTTTCACGGGGTTTTTCAACGACATGCGAGCTAAGTCATCTAAATTATCAGGCATGGTGGCAGAAAAAAGTAACGTCTGTCTGTCATCAGGCAAGGCCTCAATAATTTGATTCAACTGAGGCGCAAAACCCATATCCAACATGCGATCGGCTTCATCTAACACCACAATGCTAAGCTTTGTGAATAAGATGGTGCCTTGCCACATATGATCTAATAACCGACCAGGCGTGGCAATAATGATATCAGGACGCTGGCGAAGTCCACGGACTTGGGCATGCATATCAGCGCCGCCCACCACCGTCGTTCCAAAAATCCCGAGAGAACGGCCAAGCTTATCGACCGTTCCTTGAATTTGAAAGGCCAATTCTCGAGTGGGGGCTAAAATAAGCGCACGAGGATGCCCTTTGGGGCCAGCAGCTAATCGTTCAATCATGGGAATGACAAAGGCCGCCGTTTTCCCGGTACCCGTTTGTGCACACCCCAACACATCGCGGCCTTCTAAACCTGCCGGAATGGCTTGAGTTTGAATGGGAGTGGGTTCTTTCAACCCTGCCCGATCGAGGGCGTCAACTAAGCGCTCGGACACACCAAGCGCACCAAACTGAGACAACGCAGTTGCAGACATAACACTATTCCTTTTGTTACAAGGATCGTATCTACAGGTATTCAGAAAACCGAGTGAAGCAGAAAATGGAAGGAAGTCCGCT
>JAJDBS010000066.1 GCA_029261235.1 Nitrospirales bacterium | reverse complement strand
CTGGGTGGTTCGATAATTGCTTCCAGTCAACTCAATGTCAGTTTTACCGAATTCGTCTCACGTTTTGAAGAAGCCGTGCCCATACGGCATTTTTTTATAGGAATTGCTAAGGCGCCGTTTTTTGCGATGATTATTGCCTTGGTTGGTTGTTACCAAGGTTTTCAGATCCGCGGGAGTGTGGACGATGTGGGACGGAGAACAACGATTAGTGTCTTCCAGAGTATATTCTTAGTCATTGTCTTCGATGCGATTTGCAGTATTGTGTTGAGCTGGTGGGATTTGTGACGATGTTCCCTCCTATGACTTCTATGCCCAATCCTATCATTGAGGTCAGCCATGTCTGTACTCGTTTCGGTAAAGCTGTGGTCCATGAAGACGTGAGCTTAACCATTCAACAGGGGGAAGTGTTTGCCATTGCTGGTGGTAACGGCTCAGGCAAGTCGACCCTTATGCGAGAGATCATTGGACTACATGTGCCGGCTTCTGGGACCATTCGTCTGATGGGCATGGAGAGTACGGGATTGGGGCAGATGGGTGCTCAAGGCATTCATCGCCGGTTCGGCGTCATGTTTCAACAGGGGGCATTGTTTAGTTCGCTCACGTTGGAAGACAATGTGGCGGTTCCGTTAAAAGAACATACTGATCTCGATTCACGGTTGATTCGAGAGATTGTGGCATTGAAAATTGCGTCAGTCGGTCTTCCGAAGGAGAGTGCGACGAAATTTCCTAGAGAGCTGAGTGGGGGGATGCGCCGGCGGGCCGCGCTGGCCAGGGCCATTGTCCTTGATCCCGAACTGCTTTTTTTAGATGAACCGACAGCGGGGTTAGATCCCATCATCGCTTCCGGATTTGATGAGTTAGTCTTACAGTTGAAAGGCTTGTTGAAATTGACTGTGGTGATGGTCACGCATGATCTGGATTCCTTGTGGCGGATCGCCGATCGAGTGGCTGTTCTTGGGGAGGGGGAAATCTTAGGAATAGGCACAATGCAGGAGTTGGCTCATTCTCAGAATCCCATGGTTCACGAATACTTCTATGGTCCGCGGGGGCGGGCTGCGCGAGATCACTACGCAGAATAAACATGGAGCCCAAGGTCAACTATCTTTTGGCAGGTAGCTTTGTCGTTGTACTCGGCATCGTGACTCTGGGCTTAGTCGTATGGTTGGGTAAGGCGGATTATCGAGGGGTGTATGACCGGTATGATACGTACATGCGCCAATCGGTGTCTGGTTTGAGTGTGAATTCCGCCGTAAAATATCGGGGAGTCGACGTTGGGCGGGTCAAGGACATTGCTTTGAACCCGGAGAATACCGAAGAAGTACGTCTCGCGTTGGATATTCTTCAAGGAACACCTATTAAAACAGATACCGTTGCGACTCTTGAAACCCAAGGGTTGACGGGATTGGCTACGCTGAATTTAGAGGGAGGGAGTCGTGAGGCCCCAAATTTGGTTATTGAGCCTGGTCAGGAGTACCCGGTGATTCAATCTCGGCCCTCTCTATTTTTTCGGCTCGATATGGCTCTCTCACGATTACTTTCCGAACAGAGTCTCACGAAACTCTTGAAAAATTTGAATGCCTTCAGCGAGAACGCCATGGCCATGATGAGCGAAAAAAATCGCATACATTTGGAAAGAACGCTTGCCGATCTTTCCATCATTTCAAGTACATTGGCTGGGCAGAGTGATTCAATAAGTCATGCGATTGAAACGGCTTCGGAGTCGATGGAAAATCTTGCGATTTTGACTTCAACCATCAATGAAGAGATCCCACCATTGTTGAATCGGATTAGTCAGAGTGCTGTGGCAGTCAAACAGGTGACGGAAGAATTGGCTCGGACGGGTCAGACCGTTGAGATGGTGGTTCAGGAGAGTCGGCCGGACATTGAACGTTTTACGGGAGAGACGTTGGGGGAAACCGGTTTGTTAATTGCCGAATTGCGAGAACTCACATCCACGTTGCAACGAGTCGTTCAGCAAGTCGAACAGAACCCCGATTCTTTAGTGTTCGGACGGACGCCCTCGGTCAGAGGCCCTGGGGAGTAACGTGAAAACATCTATCTGTTATCTCGCACTTCTCTTATCTTTCGTTGTGTTGTCAGGGTGTGGTTTTGTGCGAGAAGTCCATGACCCCGTTCGTACGTATGTCTTAGAGAGTGAAGGAGGGGTTAGTGGAGAAGAGACGCGTACTTCTGCTGTTGTGAAAAGGCTACCAGGTTTGTTGATTGGGGTCCCACAGCCGGCTCCAGGATTTGAATCTTCACGAATGGCATATGTGCGGGTTCAACATGAGTTGAACTACTTTGCAACGAGCCAATGGGTAGAATCTCCAGCACACATGTTGGCTCCCTTGCTGGTCCAGAGACTTGAACGCAGCAGGATGTGGAGTTCCGTCATTCCAATGCCTACTTCGATTCGAGGAGACTATCGACTGGATCTGACCAATGTGGTGTTAGTACACGAGTTTCTTCAACAGCCTAGCCGTATACGATTGGCATGGCGTGCTCAACTTATGAATCTTAAAGATCGGCAGGTGATAGGCACCAGAAATTTTGTAAGAGATAAAGAGGCGTTGACCGATGATGCCTATGGTGGCGTGTTGGCTGCTCATGAGGCCGTAAGCCGCCTCTTGGCGGATCTCCAGGGATGGTTGGTCGGATGCTTGGGAAGCGATTC